>DASZZA010000377.1:0-3657 GCA_035545135.1 Lacipirellulaceae bacterium
AAAATACCTGTTTTACGCTTACCATTGGTCGAATCGGTCTTGTCGTTCGCCGGTTGTTCGGCCGGTGCGTTTGCCACTGCGGTGTTCGCCATCGCATTTCCGTTGCGAACGGCCTTCAGTGCCTGGCTTGCGGCCAACGCAGCCCTGCTGTCCGTCAGATCGCCCTCGTGCGCGTAGACAACAGACAGATTCTGCCAGCTTTCCGGCCGCGGACTCGTGGCAATGCATTGACGGAACAACTGTTCAGACTCGGCAAACTGTCCGTGCTGCGCGAGCAGCACGCCAAGTTCGTTTCGCGCAAGCACGTTCTGAGGAGCAATCTCCAACGCGACCCGGTGCAATAGCACCGCTTTTGCGGCTGCATGTGCGGTATGCATGCCAGGTTCTACGTACGTTCGAGCAAGCCCGTAAAACGCGAGCGAAGCGCCGGGCAGTTCCTTGCACGATGCCGTCAACCGCGCCTGCGCGAACGCATAATATCGCTGCACTGCTTCGATCGCGTCGACAGGCCGCGTTTCTCCATTCAGCACCGACGTCACATGATCCGCGGCCACGTGCCGAACATCTGACGACTCATGCCAATCTAATTGTTCGCCGCCGAAGTCGTCGGCCTCTTCCAACGCGATGAATCCCTCGCGCAACGCATCGCGATGAGCCGTTCCCCCGGTCCGCGAATCCAGCTCCAGAGCGCACAGCCCAATCACGGCTCGGAACTCGGAATTGGATGAATACAGCGCGCCCCGCTGCGCCAGATTGAAGCCGTAGCCGAGTTGACGCTCAATGTTAGGAGGCAACTGCGTATCAACACCTGGAATCTTTGGGACTCGCGGAACATCTGGTTCGATGATCCAAGACGTCTGATCCGACACGCTTGTCGATGGCAGCTCCCTTGCATGGACAGCCCGTCGGCTTGCCGGATCATCGGTCATCGACGGCGCGGCCGCCTGCGCAAGACAGGCTGGTCGCATCGCTCCGACGGCAGCAGAGACCGCCAATAATGCAACGCTAATGCGTGCGTGGACCACGTGGCTGAAGCTGCATTTTGCGAGTCGCATCGGAATGTGCACCGGTGACAAAACCGGCGAACCTCGAAGATTCGGTACGACCATAATTTTGTATGGGTAGTTCCCGACCACCCACGGAAGTGGTACATCCGCTGTCACTGTATTAGGTCGTCGTCCGGCCACACGCGATCGCCTAATTTTGCTGCAAAATCCTCGGGCTTCACGTCTAGCGCAACGGCAATATCCGAATCTTGTGCATAACCGTCACAACCAGCATGCACGTTGCTACCGTAGTCGCTTACAACGGCCTTCTTTGCCTCAATTGCAGCGGGGCTTAGTGGCGCCGTGCAGCGGCAGCCAAGTGCGCGATTAAGATTTAGGGTCGCGCGAAGATTACCGCCTGATGGGACCCATTCCATCCATCGAACTCGCGAATCGGACGCCGCCGGTGAAGTCACCAATGCGCAACGCGGACGGCGATTATCGCAACCTCACGCCCCAGCCGCGCTAGCAAGACATGCTGGTACGCCCGGGTCGCTTGCGGTGGCTTCGCGGCCGACGTCGCGCCGCAGCGCGCCCGGCGCATTCAACATTCGTTCGGCTCGGCGTTGCGTCGGTTCATCGGAGTCGGAGATCCACCTAATGAAGTGCGCTTCGCGGGACGCGATGGGCCGCCCGTCTCGGAACACAATCCGATTTCCTCGTAAAGCGGGAACCCGTGCGTCGCGCGTCACAATGCCAACCAAATTGAGGGGATCGACCGCGGAAATTATGCTCCATACTTCGGTCGCAGGAGCCTCTCGATGTTTCCGCAACTGCTCGACCGTCTCCGGCAGCGCAAATTGTTCGCCGGCCACGCCGGCTACGAATCTGCCGCCGCGAATTTCGCCGCGCATCTCCAACTGCCGGTACACCGATAATAGGTCTCGCCAGGCCGGGGCGACCGACTCCCGCGCCAGCAAATCGCGAAACATGACGCCGTACCGATGCAGCAACTGCCACGCCCAACGCTCAGTGCGTTCCCCAGAACCAAGTTCCTTAACGAACGGCGGGAAGCGCGACCAACGGCCGCCTTGTGAATAAGCGGCCCGCGGGGCACTCATTCGTCGCGTCGAGCGGCGTCCGAACGAATGCCGAGACTTTGAACTCAATGCTCGCACCGCGGCGAAACCGTCGGAAGTCACAAGTCCCAGTGCCGCCAGTTCCCGAAGCGCCTCCTCCAGTTGCGATGGCAACAGCTTGGTGACTGCGAGCAAGTCGTCGAAGAACAATGCCCCGTGATTTGTAAGAGCTTCGTACGCCGCTTGCGCGTCCCAACCGGCGGCGCCCGCCGGCGCGCTGCGCTCGGGCGGCAACAACCAACCCAAATCGGCCCGCCGCAGCAACGTTATTGGCGAAACGCGATTTAAAATCTGCGCTCGGCTGTCATCCGTCAGTCGCGGCGGTTGTAATCGGCCCCACACAGTTTCGCCACTGGCAAACAATTGGTCCAAATATTGGATGTCGTACTCTACCCGGACCGGCAGAAGGTCGTGCTCCCAAGCGCCCAATGGCGATTCAAACCCCTGCAGCCGCGATACCGCGCGTTGCACGCCGCCGGTGCCACTGGGTCGCGTATCGCCTGAGATCTCATGATGCGCCAACAAGAATCGCAGATATGCGTCCGCTTCGACGGGAGCCACCTGGCGGCGAAGTCCGTCGAGCGTTAACCGGTGAATGCGCGCTAACAGTCGACGCTCGCACCACTCGACAACAAGACCCTCTTCCTCTGAACGGGCGCAGCGCGACGGTACCGCGGGACCACTCGAAGCAGTTTCAAAACCGCTCTGGGAGAGGGGGACAGTCCCCTTTTGCCCAGAAGACTCCGCAAGAGGAGACGGTCTTCGATCGGTTTTGAAACTGCTTGTCGTCACCTCGCGTCGATCCGTGAGTACTGGTCTGTCGACTTCATTGGTAAAACGGCCTCGCAAAACAACACCGCTTAACTCGAGTTGCTCCAGCGCGATTTGCACCGACATCAGTTCCATTCCCAGCTCAGCAGCTATGCGACGTGCTGTTGTGGGACCGCTAATTTCAAGTCGTCCGCGCACAAGCAGCATGCGGGCTTCGTCACTTGTTACGTCACGCCGCAATGCATCCGGCAGCGATGCCGGTGGCGTGCGATCCGATAGCGCGACGGCCGCTTGAACAACCGGCCATTGCTCAACCGCGACCCACAATGCCGGCCCGCCAACAACCTGGCACCGCGCCACCCTTGCTTCACGGTTTAATTCGTCGAAGTAACTCGTCCACTCAGCTCCCTCGCGTTCGGGCAGCGCTCCAATCGACAGCAGCGTATCGTGCAGCTCTTCGGCGTCACGGACGAGGGGCCATGCCTCCGACCGCACCTGGGCAATCGCCACCGGATCGAGTTGTCCCAGGTCGCGCACATCCTGGGGTCGAAACGCTCGCCGAACCGCGACCGCCCGTGCTCGGCGTTCTTCCAGCGGCGCGTCATCCAAGAATGCGTACACGTTCGCATTGATAAGTTGATGGCTGAATGGCGACGGCTCCCGCGTATCGCGTGCCACCAGCGCAATTTCGCCGGCCTCGATATGTCGCAGAATGGCGAGCCAGCCGTTGAAGTCCATCGCTTCGTGGAGGCAGTCGTGAA
>DASZZA010000378.1:0-3089 GCA_035545135.1 Lacipirellulaceae bacterium
GAAGCGGAGGATCCACTGTTTGACATGCGAGAAACGGCCGAGTTCCTGGCCGGCTTGAATCCCCATGGTGATCTGATCGTCGTTCCTGTGGCTCCCGAAGCGGTTGAGGAGCCTGAGACCGGTCAGGAAGAAATGGACCGAGAAGCGCGCATTAATGTTGGCGCGGGAGAAACAAGCGGCTGATTTGACGGTGCGATGACTCACGTTGGATCAATTTGGAGTAACTCCATTTCGCGTACCGGCGCGGCGCTGGTTATTGCGCTTTCGGCCGCGACTGGCTGCCAGCAGAAAATGGCTGATCAGCCAAGTTATAAGCCGCTGCAGCCATGCGACTTCTTTCCGGACGGACGATCCGAGCGACCGATTGTTCCTTTTACCGTGGCGCGGGGCCACCTCCGTACCGACATGGCATTTTTCACTGGCCGGCGCGCTGGCGTGAAAGTCGAGGCGGTACCCGCGAAAGGCGCCGATGTGGCCCCCCTGACCGGTTCTGCCGCCGCGGTGCAATCCACGCCGGTGGTGCCCGTAACCGATGTCGTGCCGCCCGGCTATCGCGACGACGCCGCCTTCGTCGACGAATTTCCAGTCCCCGTCTCCGAAGCAATGATCCGGCATGGTTACAACCGCTACATGATCTACTGCGTCGTCTGCCACGACCCGCTGGGCACGGGCCACGGCCGAATCATAGAGCGCGGCTACACGCCGCCGCCTTCGTACCACATCGACCGACTGCGCAAAGCGCCCGTCGGCCGCATCTTCGCGATCATTACTGAAGGCTATGGTTCTATGCCGACCTACGCGAATCAAATTCCTCCCGAAGATCGCTGGGCGATCGTCGCTTATGTGCGGGCCCTCCAGTTGAGTCAGCATTTTCCCAAAAACGAATTGACGCCGGACATGCGCAGGTCGTTTTTGAAGAGCGTGGCTATGGGTACCGCAGGCTCCAGTAGCGGTAGCAACCAAAAGGGGCCGGTGCAATGACCGAGAACGTGCTAAGCAACCAACTGAGAAAGTGGATCTGGTGGTCTCTCGCCGTTGGCGCAGTGGGTACTGTAGGGTGCGTGATCGGCGCTGCTCTTGAATGGCAGCAATTCCTCCGCTCGTACTTGTACGCGTATTTCTTCGTGCTGGGGCTTTCCGTTGGTAGTCTCGCGCTGGTGATGATCCACCAGTTAATCGGCGGCGCATGGGGGTTGTTGATACGCCGGATCGCGGAAGCCCAGATGAAGACGTTGCCGCTCATGGCGCTGCTGTTTCTGCCGATCGCGTTGGGGCTCTGGCAAATCTACAAGTGGGCCGGCGTTGCTGTCGGAAACGAGCCCGCGTCGCACTCTTTCTGGCGACATTATCTCACGCCGGGATTCTTCTACGTGCGTGCCGGCGGATACTTCGTGGTTTGGATTTCGATCATGCTGTTGATGAGCCTGTGGTCGAGCATCCAAGACCGGTTACCGAGTGCTCGCAACTTCTGGCGATCGTACAAAATGAGCGGGTTCGGTCTGCTGCTGCTTGGCATTACGGTCCATTTTGCCGCGATGGATTGGATGATGTCGCTGCAACGCGGTTTCACTTCGACTATTTTCGGCGCCCTGATCTTTTGCCACTGGGTGCTCGCTGCTTTCGCACTTTGCGTCATCGTGTTTTGCTGGCTCACGGCACGACCGGAGTTTGCAGATGTGCTATCAAGCAAAGCAATGAACGATTTGGGAAGTCTGCTGTTTACGATTTTGACACTATGGGCGTACCTAACTTGGTTCCAGTTCATGTTGATTTGGATGGCCGACCTCCCGCACGGCAACGTTTGGTACCTCGTTCGTTGGCGTGGCACCTGGGGGTGGATCGCGTCGTTTCTCATCATCTTTCAGTTTGCCGTCCCCTTCTTTCTGCTCCTGCTCCGGATTGTGAAGCAAGGCCGGCTGGCTTTAGGTCTGGTGGCCGCCGATGTCTTCATCGGGCAATGGCTATTCATGTACTACTACGTCGTGCCCCTGTTCGGACTTTCCGGCTGGGAACACCACTGGACCGACTTTTTAACTCCGCTGGCGGTAGGCGGCATCTGGTTTGCCTCCTTTTTGTGGCTCTTATCTCGCCGCCCAATGTTGCCCGTCTACGACCTGAACTATGAACAAGCGCGTCGTTTGCACGAAATCGACCGGGAAGAGATGGCGCGAGAGGAGGCATTAGCCCATGAGTGACGCTTCGTCTCCAAAACCGGAGGACCAGGGCACCAGCGCGCCGCCGCACGGCGAAAAGCTTTTGCATGAAGACGTTCGTTTTCAGGAATCGCACGTGTCGACCATTGGCATTATCGGCGTGCTGATCGCGATCTTCTTGGTATTCGTCGGCGTATTTTGCGTCAGCGGGTGGATGTTGAAAGGGATGGAAACCGCCGCGGACCGCAGCGCCACAGTCTCGCACTATCGCGAGCCCGCGGAACCCAAGCCATCGCAGCCCCGGCTCGAGCCGCTCAACTTTGAAACCGGAAAGCCCACCAACGTGTTTCAATCGCAACTCGACAGACAGCGGGTCTTGCATTCGTACGGAACCACTGAGGAAAAAGGCTATGTTCACATCCCCATTGAGCAAGCAATGAAGCTGGTTCTCAAGTCGTTGCCGATACGCAAGGGCGTAGCCGGACCGCCGGAACGAAGTTTCGGTCTTGTCGGCGGCGGGGAATCTAACTCGGGCCGTTTGTATTCGGAGGCACCTTCATGGCTAAAACAAAAACATTGATGCGACTTTCCGTAGGTGCCGTGCTTGCGATTTGCATCGTGACAAACACGTTTGCCTACACGCCGCCGGCGCTTAAGGGCATCGGCTTCGATCAACGCTTGAACCAGCAGGTGCCGCTCGACACGGTTTTCACCGACGAGACTGGCAAACAGGTCCATTTGGGCGACTATTTCGGATCCAAACCAGTCATCCTTGTCTTGGCGTACTACCAGTGTCCGAGGCTGTGCACGCTCGTCCTCAACGGCCTCGTCCAAGGCATGCTCGAAATGCCGCTAAACGTTGGCAAGGACTTTAACGTCGTAACCGTAAGCTTCGACCCGCGCGAAAACTGGCAATTGGCAGCCAGCAAGAAGGAG
>DASZZA010000379.1:0-8808 GCA_035545135.1 Lacipirellulaceae bacterium
CAATGCCCACTACCTGTTCGATGAATTGTGCAAGGACGCTACGTTGCCAGATAGCGCCCACGACTTCGGCTGGAATATCATCCCCTCGATGATCCGAAATTGCCAGGTGCAAGCGTTCCCGTTTCTCGATGAAAACCGCAAGCGAGACGCGTATTGGCGCGATGTCGGTACGATCGACACGTACTACCAGGCGAACATCGAGCTAACCGGCGTCGAGCCGCAGCTAAACTTGTACGACGATCATTGGCCCGTACGCACGTATCAGCCGAACTTGCCGCCGTCAAAATTCGTGTTCAAATCGAGCGAACGGTGTGGTGCAGCTTACGATAGCATTGTCTGCCCGGGCGCGATCATTTCTGGCGGGCAAGTGACGCGAACGATTGTCGGGCCTCAGGCCCGCGTCAATAGCTATGCCGAGGTCGAAGACTCGGTCATCTTCTCGCGTGTCAACATCGGCCGAAACGCCAAAATTCGGCGGGCAATTATCGACAAAGGCGTTTCAATTCCCGAGGGTTTCCGCATCGGTTACGACCAGGAAGAAGACGAAGAGCGCGGCTTCGTCGTATCACCGGGCGGCGTCGTCGTCATTGCCAAAGCCGAAAACATCGACCCCATCATGGCCGAGAGCATCTGACCGCCGTAGTGCGCGTGGCAAACATTGCTCAACTCCTGTCGGCTCGAGCGTCTTGTGCCGTTCAGCAATTCCTCAGCGGAAGCTGCGCGAACGTCGGACGCGACGGTTTGACCAACACTCGTGCAACCCTAATCGGATAAAGATGTAGGTGATTGCTTGCAATTGCCTGTCGGATCATGTAAAGATTTCGCGTAGGAGGGCTCCTCTTGAGTCGCTCATCACTCATTGTTGGCTCGTCGCTTGTCGTCGCATTCTTGTCGCACGCAATGGCCGTTGCGCCAGACGAGAAGCCAACTACGATTCCGCTGAATCAAATCTGGGCCTATGAGATGCCCGGAACGCGCAACATTCTAGAGTTGGATGTTGCTTCAAAGAACCAAGATGCAAGAAGGATTGTCAGCTCAATAACCGAAAGTTCTTTCGGGCGTGCCGCGAAGAGGAAATTCAAAGACCTCGCGAGGCCTGGCTTCGCCGTAACAGGAACTGGGAACACGGCGCTGCGGGCCGCGCATGCCGTTCTCGTAGTCGGAGCAAAACCGCGCACCGAGTTTTCAACCAACGATGAAATCACGCTCATCTTCTTCTCTGAGCTCGTTAGTAGATGCCTTGTGCAAATACACAAGGTTGAACGGACGGGTGATCAAATCGAAATCCTTTACGAGCTAAAACCAGATATCGGGGGGCTTAATTTTACAAATTTCGCGCTCATTCCACTCGGGAAGCTGCCAGCAGGCAAATATGAAGTCAAAATGCGCCAATTGCCACACGAACTGACCACCGCAGAGATTAAGTACCACTACAAGCCGCTCGACGAAAAGTGGAGCCGGAATTTCCTATGTAAACCGTTTAACTTTACAGTTGCGAAAAAAGGTGAGTGATGATTTTTGAGGGAGGCTGTCATGAATAGGATTGTTCAACAGGCGACCGTCGCTTTCGCGCTCGTTATCGCCTGTTCGCTAGAAGCAAGCGAGGAAACAATTGGCCCGAAAGGCATCAATTCGGCCACAACCGGACTTACTGGGGTGAACTCAGCGATCGGGCAAGTTGAACCTGGGCGGCCGGGAAAATTCGGATACGACACTGCCGCCAACTGCTGGCCTGCGGCACCTGACGCGCAAGGCCGTGATTCTGAATTCCGCCGACAAGATCAAGGGCATCATCGGCATGGATCGAACCGTGATCAAATCAAACGGCAGCAACTGGTTCGGGTCCAATGCTTATACCGACCCAACAATCCCAGTGGACCGCGAGATGGGCGTGGGTGAACTCGATGCGAATCGGGCCGTTCAGCAGCTCACAGCTGGCAAGCATCGCGGCACAGTGCCGAACATTGGCTGGGATTATTTCTACCAGGATGATCCATTCATTCCGAACAAATACACGCTCAGCCTCAATGCGGGCGATTGGGTGTCGGCCACTCTGGTGTGGGACCGTGATGTGTTTTTGAACTCGCCGTTTGATTTCTATCAACCCGGCGATGAGTTTCTCGACTTCGGCTTCGCCAATCTCGATCTTTATCTCGTGCCGGCTGGCCAGGGAATCGAGCAGGCGGTCGCTTCCTCGACAAGCGCGGCTTGGAATCTGGAGCATATTTTTGCCAAGGTCCCAGATGCTGGTCCTTATGAGCTTTGGGTTACGACAACTGAAATAAATCCGGTTTACTACGCGCTCGCTTGGTGGGCTGGAGCCGATGAGCGAGGAGCGCCGGGCGACCTCAACAAGGACGGCAAGGTCGATTCCGCCGACTACGTGGTGTGGCGTAAGACCGACGGTTCGACAGATAGCTACAACGACTGGCGCACCAATTTTGAAAACACTTCCGGCAGCGGCAGCAGCTTCGCTTCGGTGCCGGAGCCGCCATTGGTTGGATTGGCGTTTATTGGCCTGCTGATTTTGCGGCGTTGTAAGTCACGCGTGCCGGGCGACGGGTCGAATAGGCCCCGTGCGGAGACTACCACCGGGATGCTACCACGGCGCTTGCAGAATCTCGCCGCTTAGAACCCGACGCGGACGACCGTGTGCGGATGGTAGTAGTGGTGGTAGTAGTACGGTCGCGGGTACCACCAGTAGGGCCGATAAACGGGCGCGACAACGACGCTCGGCGGTGGCGGCGCCTCGGTGACGACGGTCGGTCCGGCCGCAGCTGCGTAGTAGCCCGGCGCAGCCCCAACCTGTTGCGCTGCCAGGATGACGCGATCACTGACGCCTTGCTGCCGCAATGCAATGAGCGCCTGAGGACTCAAATCGATACGCGTGCCGCGCGACTGCATCGTGCTGATGATGACGTCGTCGCTCACACCCGCCCGGGTCATTTGCACCAGATCAGGGCCCGTTACCGCTATCGCGGCTGCTTGGGCGTTCATTTGATTGACAGCAGCTTGTCCGGCAGCGGCACGTCGATCATCCGCCGCGTCTTTCGATCGACCCAGTAGGTTACCTGTCACCGCGCCGACACCCGCGCCGATCAAGGCGTCCTGGCCGGAATGGTGCCGGCCGCCGATGACGGCCCCGGTAATTGCGCCCATCACGCCGCCGAGGAACGTGCCCGAGGCCGTGTCGTTGTGGTAATAATCCGGCGCCGGTTGATAGTAGTACGGCTGCGCGTCGGCCGGCTGTATACTCAGTAAACCAATCACCGCAACTAGCGCGGCGATCAACACCTTGTACAACGTCTTCAAATTAAGCGAGCGCATGGCAACCTCTCTTCCCTTTAGCTGCCTACCGATGAGGCCGAAGCATTTCGGCGCGATTCAGCGCAAAACGGCCCCTTATCGTTATCGACCAAACGGGGTCCAACTGTACTGAAATAAGCCTTAAGTTGCCAGCGGAGTTTCCGCCGCTAGAGCGCATGGAAACGCACGAGAATTGCAGCGGTTCGACTGCGGATGGGGGCCGGCTGCTAGCGGCCGTTCGAAGGATCATCCGGTGATGTAGGGGTGGCAAAGTCGGCTGGTTCCCCCACTGTTTCCTCCGCAAACGCCTCCGGTGGACCGCCGGTGATCCGTTCAATGCCCACTCTTTGTTCGATTTCAGCAAGGATGGCGTCCGTCGGTTCGCGCATGAACATCATATCATCGAGCACGAACGTGCGATTGCGATTGCCGTCGCGGTAAGTAATCGTAGCGAGTCCCTTCTTGCGCCATTTCCGCTTGTTGATTAACTCAACCTGATCGAAGTGAAACGCCTGCCCGCGGCTCGTACGTAGGCCGGCGTCGTCCATTTCAATCCAACGGCTGCGGCGGCGTAGAGGGATCGAGATTAGTACCAGTCCGATTACCGCCGTGATTCCCGTCATGATGAATTGAAAGAGTATGTTCGCCTCGACAGGAATGTTGCGGTCGTGCGCGTATTTGTCCCACTTACGGACCGCGTCGACGACCGACTTGTTGGCGTTTTCGCGAGCTGCCTGGACTTTAAGTTGCGGAAGGTCAGTTGGGATTTTTGAATTGGCGAACAGTGAGGGGTAGTCGATCTTGAAATCCTCGAAGCCCTTCAATCTTTTGGCGGGGTAGCCAACGACACCGTCGTACAAACACCACAATGAAAAGCCGATCGCCAGGATCCCCATGTACAAAAACCGCCGTGAAAAGCGGGGGTCGTTTTCCGCTCGAATGGTCATCGATCAGCCTGTTTGCGGATGAAGATTCACCGAAAGTTCAATGCACGGCCGGTTCCCGATTGTACGAAAATTGTAGCGGAAAAGCGTGCCGCAGTCAGGTTGCGGCTATTTTACGGCCTTATCTGTCGGCTGCTCAGCGGTTTGCGCCGGCGGCATTGCCGGGAAGAGTTGCAGCGAATCGATCAGTTGATGATCCGCCTCGCCGAGGCGGTCGAGCATCGGCTTTTCAACCGTGACGGCCAGTGACAAGCGGTTGCCACTTTCGGGCGCGGCCAAATAATAGTGCCATTCCACCGGCACGCCCTCCACGACTCCGCGTGCGATAACCTCGTAGCAATACAAGCCCGCGGGATTCTGCCACTGTCGACTCGATACCAACTCACCGAAGTTTTTGCCGAGCGCGAACACAATGTCCTTCTGAAACTGGTCCAGCGACGTCTGCCGGCCGACCGACTTTGGCGGCAAGACGGTCACACGGCATTGGGCCACCAGGTCGCCCCCGTCCACTCGCCGAAACGTCACCGCATCACGCCGCTCGGCCGTTTCATACCATTGACGGTCGTGTCTGATCCGAAAGCCCAGTGGCGGCGATTCATACAGTACATCCTGTAGCGGAGTGCCGGCGGCAGCGGTCGCCTTGGCAATCGTTTCGTCGCTCAAGTGAGGGGATGCCTCGATTGGGTCGACCTTGATCTGCACTTTCGCCACTGCATCGACCCCCGGCGTCGCGCCGCCGATCGAACGCTTCTCGCGAACGGCCAGATTCAAACGCGTGATCCGGCGACGCTTGCGGTCGAACAGGTATACCCCGCGGACCTCTTGTTCCAGCGCCGCCCCGTCGGCCATGCCTTGTACGTCGCCCGCCAGCCGGACTTTGGCATAATTCTCGTTGAACTCGTCCAGCACACTTTGCACCTCGCACGCCGCGACCGTATCGAACGTGAGCAGCGGACCCATCACCGCTGCATCGTTAGACCAAGAATCACCTTCCCCCACCGGCTGTTTCGGCAGCAAACGATCGATGTTGTACGAGTCGCCTACCACGTCGATCAGGTCGATCTGCCTGCGGGTCAGAGGTCCGTCGGGGCAAAATGAGATCGGTCGGTGTTTGCCCAACTGCAATACGATGAGGCGATGGTCGTCAGGCAGACGTGGTGCACGTCCCGTATCGCCCACTTTGAGCACAGCTTCAGCCTCGTCATAATACCGCACGGCGAGCCGTGTTCCTGGCGTGGCATCTGCTACCGCGGAATTTAGCTGCTTTTGGTCATACGCCAGTTTGGCTGCCACACTCATCGGCAACGACTTCCGGCTGTTTCTTATCTTGTCCTCCTGGTCAGTGCGAACCAGGTTATGACCACCAGCGTCGAGTTGGATCGAGACGTGCGTGAGCTGCCCTGAATCGTTACCAGGTGAGAGATCGATTCGCTCACCGGCATCACTTATATGCAGAAATGCGCCGAGAACGGTTGGAACAAGCAGAATTCGAAGCCACGACATGATTTCTACCCGAAGTTGGTGCAGGCTGCCAAAAGTACGGTTGGGTTCGACTTCGGCTAAATCGTCCAGTGAGCGATCGGCTTTTCATTGCAAAATGTCCCTTAGTGACGGAATCGCGTAATGATGTAAAAATGGGAAAAATGACCTAAATGGCTGTAACTATTGAATTTGGTTCCGTTTACCCCTTCCTGCCGGCCGCTCGAATCCCGTAAAATGGTATGCTTTAAGGGGATAAGTTGCGCACTCTCGTCCGGCCCTGCCGCAGAATCGAACAATATCCGGCCGAATCCGCGAACTTTATCTCGACCCAAAGCGACTTATCTGCGTACAACAAGACGGCATGAAGCTGATTACGGGCACTTGACTTACGGCACCGCGCCCCCTACCACCATCGACCCGCGACTGGTTCGGTGGCACCGAAATTGCTCCTCGTATTCACGTAGCGGCCGTGACTGCCAACCTGCCAGAACGGCACCGAAAATCAGGACTTAAACCAGAGGAAAACCCAAACAGGCGAGGTAAAAGCCGAAAGCTGCGAACGAATAGCTACTGTTGAAAGAAAAGCCCTGTCTGCCGGTCGAGCACCCCCGACAACGAGATGCACGACCAGTTGACACGGCTGTGGGCGATGGAATCGCAAGGAACACCACATCAGTGCAGGATAGCAACCGTAGCAGAGAAGAGGTGGACCATGCAACGAGATTATCAAAGCCCAGCATTGCGCGAGCTTCGCGATCAGCAGATCCGTTTCGCGCCCCGCGCGAAAAAGCTGCAGCAAGTCGAAGCAGCCGAGCGCCTGATAGCGGAAGTCGATTCGGACAAGACGTACCCTTACGAATACGTCTGCTTCCGAGTCACCGGCTATCGGCCGACCGAGCATGCGCCAAGCAAGATCTCCGGCGAAGACTTGCGGCATGATTTACGGCTCTTCGTCGAGGATCTTTCCGATTCGGCCGATATGGCGGCCGACAACATCGGCGAGCAAGTGCTCACCGTCGGGGAGTTGGCCAGGCAATTCAACGTCTCGACCAAGACGATTTCGCGATGGCGCGAATTGGGGTTGGTCAGCCGTCGGCTGGTTTTCGATGGACGCAAGCGCGTGGGCTTTCTGCGCAGCAGCGTGGATCGATTCGTAAAACATAATCAGGAGCGCGTGGCTCGCGGTGCGCGGTTCAGCCAACTCACCGAGGAGCAGCGGCAAGAAATCATCGATCGGGCGCGCCGGCTGGCGAGTGCGGGCGGCGGTCAGTCTGAAATTTCGCGCCGCTTGGCCAAACGGGCCGGCCGCAGTGTGGAGACGATCCGTTCCACCATTCGGCAGTTCGACAAACAGCATCCCGAATTGGCGATCTTTCCCGATCACAATGGGCCGCTGACCGATGTGCAAAAAACCCGAATTTATCAGGCTTTCAAGCGAGGAGCCTCGGTCGAGAAACTCATCAAGCAATTCGGTCGCACCAAAACGACGATCTACAGGGTCATCAACGAGGTCCGCGCCGCTCGAATCATGGAGATGCCGCTGGATTTTATTCCGAATCCGCGGTTCTCTCGCAAGGGCGCCGACAAAGCCATTTTGGGGCCGATGCCCGAAATCGAGACGCCAACGAAAAAGGCGCGCCGGCCGTCGGGGCTGCCGCCGTATTTGGCCAGCCTGTATGAAATGCCACTGCTGACCCGCGAGCAAGAAGCCCACTTGTTCCGCAAGTACAACTACTTGAAGTACAAGGCGGCGAAGCTTCGCAGCCAGCTCGATACGGCTCAGCCCAAGTCGAGTTTAATGGACGAAATTCAGTCGCTTCATCATCAGGCCGTGGCCACGAAGAACGAAATTGCCCGGGCCAATTTGCGCTTGGTGGTGTCGATCGCCAAGCGGCACGTGACGCCGGACCAGAATTTCTTCGAGCTGGTAAGCGACGGCAACATGTCGCTGCTGCGCGCCATTGAGAAGTTCGACTTCGCGCGCGGTAACAAGTTCAGCACGTACGCTAGCTGGGCGATCATGAAGAACTTCGCACGGACGATCCCTAGTGAATTCAAGCACCGCGATCGTTTCCGCACGAGCCAGGACGAATTGTTTGCCGCCACGCAGGAGCACCGCGGCAACCCGTTGGCCGAGGAAGGGGCGCAGCATCAGCGTGAAGCGCAGATCGAGCGGATTCTCCGTCGGCTCGACGAACGCGAGCAGAAAATCATTAGCAGCCGGTTCGGATTGGACCACGCCCAAGAGCCGCAGACGCTGAAGGAAGTCGGAGCCTCGTTGGGTGTGACGAAGGAGCGAATCCGGCAGATCGAGGCCCGCGCACTGTCGAAGCTGCGTCAGGCCGCGCAAGAGGAGAAGATCCTGCTCGATACGCTGTAATGTGTCGCGAGCTACTCGAAAAACGTCGGCGACTTTTTCTCGAAAAGTCGCCGATTTTTGTTTGACGCTTGAGCGGCTGTGGGGCTACTAGTTGCCTGAACTGCGAAGCCTCTAGGGCGTCTTGGGTTGTGGACCTGCGGAGAACTATTGCCGGCCGCTGCAAATCCGTTGCCAGTCGCACTTGCGGCCGAGCCTCAGACCGTTATATTAATTGATTCGCACGAGTTTGCCACCGCTCGGCTAGCGTAGCTCAATTGGCAGAGCAGCTGATTTGTAATCAGCAGGTTGTGGGTTCAAGTCCCTCCGCTAGCTCGTGTTACGTGGATAGTGCGGCGGGTGGATTGGATCGATTGAGCGGCCCGGCGCCGCTCAAGCGAACGGCTTGCGGAAGTGTTCGGACCATCGCGACTCGTGGCACGCAGTTCAGTGGTTGAAAGTGAATGGTCGATCGCGCTATCGACTCTTTGCAATGATTGATGTGCTGTGATGCGTCGGTCCTCGGCGTGGCGGCTCGACACGGAGTTGTGCATACGCGGGGAGTTACCGAAGCGGTCAAACGGGTCAGACTGTAAATCTGATGGCTTATGCCTTCGCAGGCTCGAATCCTGCACTCCCCAATGTGGTCAAGAGTCGAGCGTCGAGCGTCAAGTGCCAAACAATCAGAACTTCTGGCTCTGGACCCTTGACTCTCCGCTC
>DASZZA010000380.1:0-2082 GCA_035545135.1 Lacipirellulaceae bacterium
GTTTTGTTTCTTGCGAGAGCCGCTTGAGCGCGACGCCGAAGGGGCGGTTGAGCGCGATGGCTCGCGTTTGGGCGCCGGTGATGAACGTATTGAGCCCGCGGGCCGCCTCGCGCAGCCGGCGGTCGTCGTTGTTGGGCGACATGAGCGGAATCGCGGCCGCCACGAGCGTGGTGAGAATGACGATCACGGCCAGGAGCTCGATGAGCGTCAGGCCGCGATCAAGAGTCCGTGGTCCGAGGTCCGTGGTCCGTTGTGAACTGCGCAGCGCGGTCGCATGCGCCCTACAACCGACAACTGACAACTGACAACTGACGACTCGCATGTTACCGCTGTCCCATCAAATGATTGTGAACGTTGTCTGTTGCCGTGCCGTCGAGCGCGGTGCCGAGGTACGCGGTCGTCGACCCAGACGTAACCGTTGTGTACGGATTGATAATCGGAGCCAAATATGGCCCGTTGGGAGGATTATTCGCAACGCTGAATTGTTGTGACTTGGGCCATGCGACCACGTCTGGCGCATCGAATATGCCGAGTTCTTCATCGCGTCCGGCGGAATAAATCAGCGGCACGAGCCGAAACGCCAGCGTATCGCGCCGATATAAGTCAAACGGATCGTGGTCTTTGGCGACTTCAGCATTCGCTGCCGTTGGATTGCTCTTTGCCAAAGTATTGAGCGAGTTGAGATTGAGTTGAATCTGCGAATCGAACCCCGGCGCCCAGCGGAGAAAGCTGATCGGGTGCTTCCAGCCATCGAGGAATTCCGGGGCGCCGTCGCCGTCGGTGTCGCCAATGTCGCTCTGTTTGAACAGCGTTTTCGCTTCGCCGTCGCCGCAGGCTAGCGTGATCACCATGTAGAGGCATTCGGCACTTTGATTGGCTTTGATGTTGCCGGCCGTATTGACCGCACCAGTTATTGTGTTGATGCGACCGACAAGGCTACCGTAGCGACGCAAATAGACGTTCGCCAATGCGGTGCGTAGCGGCTGACCAGCAGAATCGGCCAGATAGACCGGAAGTTTGGCCGATGTTGCGGGCGGGGGCGCGGTCGTGTCGTCGGCGCCTTTTCCTGTCGTGCCAATTTCGTTCAACAGCACGTCGCTCCAACGGTCGGGAACTTCCATGAGCATCATTTCGCGAAGCGCGTAGAGTCGTGCTTCGGCAAGGGCTTGGCCGCGACTACCGCCACTCAACGTCTGGTTAATCTTTTGTTCGACCGTAGAATTCACGATCACCCGGCGGGTTTTGTATGTGTCGTAATACTCCATAAGGAGCGTGTGGAGTCGTTCGACGATGTGTCGGCTTTGGGCTTCGCGGGCCGTTTCGGCCGCCACGGCCGCCACGCCTAGCACCAGCCCGGCCAGGATCGAGATGATGAGGATGGTGACCAGCAGTTCGATGAGGGTGATGCCGGGGCGGGGATGCAGGATGCGGGGCGCAGGGGGCAGGGGATGAGACGCGCCGTGCCCGCACGCACGCCGCCGGCAATTTCGCGTCGTCGAGTTTAATGATGCAATCTGCATTTTGCATTTTGCATTTTGCATTTCTCTCGCTCCTCGCGCCTCGCCACTCGCCCCTACTTATGGGCGTCCTCAATCTTTGTCTCGGTCGTAAAGTTCACGATCGTATCCGCCATATCGCCCACGAATGGGCCATCGGGGAACAGAAGGAACTGAGTTGGATCGATGGAGTTAAGAAGCTGGGCCGACATCTTCTTAAACGCATCTTCGTCCCACCGGTCATTAATGCCGCAATGGACAATCTGAAACTTGTCCGGATTGACAAATTGCAACTGTCCCGACGAATCACGCTTCTTGAACGCGAAGACGTAGAATGGATCTTTCGTCGAATCTCCAAGACCGCTGAGCGACGTGGCAGCGGGGGGATCCGTCGAATCAAATGAGCTTACAGTCGGTGCATATCGCGAGGTGTCGAAATACAAGTACGGCTGCTGCGATTTCCGCGGCGCGTATTGCCAGAAATTGATCCGGCGCGTTTGTGTGACGCCATTAATAGTTACGAGATATTCAAGATAGCGCTTCTTCGTGTCGTCGAAATAACCGTCTGCCGCTCGTGGCACGAGCC
>DASZZA010000381.1:0-3891 GCA_035545135.1 Lacipirellulaceae bacterium
ATCCGCATTGGATGCCGGAGGAATTGCAAAAGCGACGGAATCTGCGCGCGGGCAACGACCGGGGGCGGATTTTCCGCGTCGTACCTAAGGATTTTCATCAGCCAAAGGCACCGACGTTTTCCAAGCTGTCGAGCAAGCAACTCGTCGACGAATTGGCGAATCCCAATTCGTGGCAGCGGGAAACGGCGCAGCGACTGCTGGTTGAGCGTGGAGACAAGAGCGTTGGGCCACAACTCCAGGAGGTCGCGCTGCACGGCAAATCGCCGTTGGCCCGGATTCACGCGCTGCGGCTATTGGATGCGTTTGATCTGGTCAACGAGAACCTGCTGCTGCGACTGGTGGACGACTCGAATCCGCGCATTGTCGAACAAGCGATTCAGGTGGCTGAACCGCGGATCAAAGATATGCTGCACCTGCGCGAACGGATTTCGCAGTTAGCGCAAGACAACGATCCGCGCGTGCGGTTTGAGGCGCTGGTCGTGGCGATGCCGATGCCGCCGGTGCCGAAGCACCCAACGGATCAGTGGGAGCGTGCCGCGATGCAAATTGCCGCACGTCACCGGAGCGGGGCGGTTTTGTCGCAACTGCTCCGCGATCCGGCGGATGTTCAAGCGAATATTCCGCACCCGAAACAGTTCATCGTCCAACTGGTGCGCCAAGCGGCGGGTTCAAAAGATGCCAAAGAATATCTGCCGGCGCTGCGCGCGCTGGTCGGAAATCACGTGTATGAACGCGTCGGTTTGGCCGGTTTTCTCGCAGACTTGGCCGGTAGTGGCGTTTCGCTCGATTACATTCGCTCGAAGCTCAGCGACGATTTGAATCATCGGCTGGACCATACGTTCGATAGCGCCCGCCGCGATGCGGACAATCCGAAGCTTGCCAAATACGTTCGCTGTGAATCGATCGACTTGTTGGCATACGCACCGAACACTGCGGATACGCTGACGCGCATCGCCACGAACGATCCCAACCAGGACATCCGTCTGCGGGCGATCGGCGCTCTCGCCAAGAGGCGTGACTTCCAGCCCTGGAAGCAGCTCTTGTCGCGGCTCGACGTTGCGTCGCCGGTCGAGCAGCGTGCGATCCTTGACGGCTTGTTCGCAAGCACAGAGCGAACGCTGATGTTGCTGGATGAAATCGAGGCCGGGAAAGTCAAGGCGTCGTTGGTGGATCCCATTCATGCCAAGTTGCTGTTGGAACACCGCGATGAGGCCATCAAGCTGCGAGCGGCAACGGTATTGGCATCCGTCGTTCCGGCAGACCGCGTGAAAGTGCTAGCGCAATATGAGCCGGCGCTGAAGCTGAAAGCCGATCCGGCGCGCGGCCAGATGATTTTCGCTAAGAACTGCTCGATCTGCCATAAGATCGGCAATATCGGCGTGTCGTTTGCGCCCGATATCTCGGACTTGCGTGAACGCTCGCCGCTTCAGATTCTGACCGACGTAATCCAGCCGAACCGTGCGATCGACTCGAATTACTACAGCTACACGGCGATTACGACGGACGGACACGTGCACACAGGCGTTCTGGCCTCGGAAACGTCGACGTCGATCACGCTGAAAATGCAGGAAGGCAAATCCGAAACGTTGCGCCGAAATGAAATCGACGAATTGCACAACAACGGCGTATCGTTCATGCCGGAAGGATTGGAGAAGAATATTCCGCCGCAGGAGATGGCCGATCTCATCTCGTTCATTAAAAACTGGCGCTATTTGGATAATGCGCAGCAGCAACCGGTCACGCAGAGTGCAGGTCATCCCTCGCCGGCACCGGCAAAGGGTGGGTGAGTGCGGGTAAGCAGGGCACCCTCACCCCGACCCTCTCCCAGAGGGAGAGGGAGGTTCGGGGCTCAGGTTGTCATCGAAGTTGATCTGAAAAAAGGAAGGGGATCCCCCTCGGCGTGAACTTTCCGAAGCTTCGGGCCGACGCCGAATGATTCGCAAACGACGACGGCCGGTCGAAAGCGCGATTGATCCGTCCCCGATTCTCGAGATGGGCTTCGCTGCGGCTACCGTGTGAGGGGCTGCAGATCGAAACGTGGGCCCATCGGGAACGCGCGTTCTCAACCAGGCAATCGCCAAACCATCGGCGATCGTGCGAGGGCTACTGTAGCAGATAGTGAACGGATATTCAACAAGCAGTTTTGGCCACCCATGAGATTTGGACGGGGCCAAGGGAGTTATACCTGTCGTTTGAAAATCCCATGTGGCCGATGTGTAACGCCTGCGGCGTAAATGAAAAGTAGACCGTTTGTCCACCCAGGGTGCGCCGCTTCGCGGCGACCCTGGGCTTCGGAGTGAAACGCCTTCGGCGTGCCACGAATTGCACGGCTACTCGTGATTTTGCTCCAACCGAGGGGACCACACTTATGCCCACCTGCCCACGGACGACGAAAACGGCATTGATGCTGGTCGCAATTCCATTGCTAGTAAATCCAGCGATAGGGAATGCACTCGATCTTAAGCGGGAGATCGATCCGCTCGCTAAGCAACTGATTGACAATAAAGTTGCGGTCGGTTTCGTTGTTGGAATTTCTAAAGACGGCGAAACGCAGGTCATCGGCTACGGCGAGACGGAGCGGGGCGGGGGCGTCGTGCCGAGTGGCGATACGATTTATGAAATTGGTTCAGTGAGCAAGGTTTTTACGAGTGTGTTGCTCGCCGACATGGTGGACCGCGGGAGGGTGAAGCTCGACGATCCAATACAAAAATACCTGTCCAAGACGGCCCAGGAAGACTTGAAACATCTCTCGAAGATTACATTCGAGCAACTAGCAACGCACACTTCGGGGTTGCCGCGATTGCCGGATAATATGCAGCCGGCCGACCCAATGAATCCGTACGCAGACTATACATTCAAGCAGATGTTTGAGTTTCTGAAGGGGTACAAGTTGAGTCGTGCTCCGGGCCAGTACGAATACTCCAATTTGGGCGTTGGGCTGTTGGGAGTGCTGCTATCGAGCCGGGAAAAGATGCCGTACGAGAAGCTGATGGTGGAGCGGATCGCGAAGCCATGCGGCATGGACGACACGTGCGTGACACTTTCCGATAAGCAGCGCGAGCGGCTGGCGCCGCCGTACGACGCGAGCTTGCAACCAGCGAAGAATTGGGATATGCCGGCCTTCGAGGGCGCGGGTGGCATTCGCTCGACGGCCAACGACATGCTCAAATTCATCGCGGCAAATCTGGCGAACGACGACAAACCGCTAACCAAAGCGTTCCGGCTTTCGCAGCAGAAACGCCACAGCATTCCGAATGGTCAGGCCATCGGACTTGCGTGGCACATTGCGCGCGACGGCATCACGCGATGGCACAACGGCATGACGGGCGGTTATGCGTCGTGGTTGGCGGCGGTGCCGAATCGCAATGTAGGCGTGGTCGTGCTTTGCAATACAGCGGCTGCGCAAATCGATGGACTGGGCGAGAAAATCGCGCGCATCGCCTGCGGGGAAAAAGTCGAGCAATCAACGGCGCCGCATATCGTGAAGGTCGCACCCGAGGTGCTTAAGAAATATGAGGGCGTGTATGCGATTACGCCGCAATTTGCACTGACGGTTACGCTAGAAGGGAATAAGCTGATGGTGCAGGCGACCGGCCAGCAGAAGTTTCAGATTTATCCGGAATCACGGACGAAGTTTTTCTACAAGGTGGTGGATGCGCAGCTCACGTTCGTGCCAGGCAAGAATGGCAAAGCGGAGATGGTGATATTGCACCAGAATGGGGCGAATCAGGTGGCAACTCGGCGGCAATAACCTGCAACGAGCCGAACTGGGCGCAGCACTAGCATGAGCGGCGGTAGATTCGGCGTGGACGCCGACGCTAAGGGCGGCCCGCAAGGTGGTTGTTATGACTTTTTCGGTGGCAGACGTTTGACGCGGATGTTGCGGAAGGC
>DASZZA010000382.1:0-3008 GCA_035545135.1 Lacipirellulaceae bacterium
ATCGAAACTTATTCATTGTTCGTTCCATATCACGAGGTGCTAAGTGATGCCGTTTATACGTGGTGCTACTCTAGTGCTTTCTTCAGACGATATGTCCTGACGGGACGGCTGTGCTGCCGCTGCGGTTTATTGGCAAGTTAGCCCCGGAAGCCGCAGCATTGCTTGATTGGCTTTTTAGTTCGATGTCGATCGTATTTCTGCCGGGAGCCACGTCATATTCCAATCCCGAGGTCGCGCTGTCCTCGTACCTTTCCGGAATTAGCAGCTTGCCCGGCGGTGGACGGTCGCCTCGCTTAACATTCGTAGGCACCTCGCGAATCGAAATGCCGACTTTGTATTTACCGGCGCTCAGTCCGACCTCATGGTTTGTGCTCATGCTGTAACTGCCGTCGCGATCGATTGGACCGGTGGCAGGGGTACCTTTGTCCACAGGTGCAAAGACGATGATCCCTGGACCGATTTGCCTACCATCCAGCGACACCTTGCCGGAAACTTGCGACTCCTGAGAACTCTTATTACACCCCCCCGCGAGAGCAAGAATCGTACCGCAGAATACTGCGGCGGCACCCAACGATGTACAATTGGCCCAAGGATAGAGCATAACAAGTTCACAAGTGAGTCATTACGCCGTTCGGAAAACAAAGCTCAGTATTCGCCGGTGTAGTCGCCCTTTTTACGGGTCGAAAGCGCACGGTAAACAGGATGATCGATGTTGTCTGGAATGAAGCGGACAGAGCCGTCACAAAACGCGAACTGTACTCCTCCAGGATGAGAGCTGCGGAAACCGCGCATATCCCAATAACAACTAGGCACGCCGTTTGAAGCGCATGGCGGAAAGCTCCGCCAGTCCCAGTTGATCTGAATCCCAGCCGTTGCCCAGTCGCACTCCGATACCCACGCTGCGCTGATGCCGTCTACGGGTGAGCCCTCGCCGATCAGGACAGTGTGGCTCGTGCCATCGGTGATCTCTTTGATCTTGACGCCGCCACGCGCGTAGGTCTCGCGCCACAGAATACCAAAGCAATCGTGCGCATAGTGACAGTCCATTTTCTGACCTGAGAACGTGTACTGTGGTCCTCCACTCCAATAGCCGAGTGGAGTATTGAACGGCGGCAAATCATCACTTTTGTCATACGCCGTGTCACCAGCGTTCCCCTTGTAACAGGTCACCGCTACCGTCCACGCCGGGTTGTTAACATGATCGCTGGAGGAATACGGGAACTGGTCGCTTCGCGGACCAGGAAACTGATCCGACGGGCAGATTAGCACCGCGGGCTGTACGGCAAGAGCCGCGCGCAATGCAGGGTCGTCTTTGTTCAATCCCTGTTTTACCTGGTACCACTTTTTGTCGAGATATGGCTTAAACTGGTCGAAAAGCCCCTGTTCTTCGAGTTGCGGCAAAACCATTACGATCCAACCCGCACCGCTCAACGTACCATTGTCGATGTAGGGATCCGGTGCTCCAGAGCTGATCCACCTCCCGTTGGTAAGATCGATTACATCGGGCGGATCATTGTAAATATCCTCGTCTACGGGAAAGTGCTTGGTTATATCGTGATAGTTCAGCGTCGCCAGCGCTAGATTCTTGATGTTGTTCGAGCATTGGATACGGCGGGCCGCTTCGCGGGCGGCTTGAATCGCCGGCAGCAGCAGCGCTACCAAAATGCCGATGATCGCAATCACGACGAGCAGTTCCACCAAGGTGAAAGCTGCGGGGCGTCTGACAGCCGGGCCGTGCAAATGAATCCCACGGTTCATCCGATCTTCCTCCACCGCAGGGAAGCTCTTCAGGGTCGCCCTAGTTTGGCGTATTGCGCCGGTCCCCTGTCTCCGGTCCGCGACTCTTCGAGGTGGCACTTGAGTCGAAGCAATTGCCACGCCGAACCACCCCGGCCGTTAGATGCCGCCTCCGATCACAAACAGCCTCAGCGCAAAGTGTCAGCAGCGCCAAGTTTTTCCAAGCCAACCGCCTAGAAACCCATATGGATTCCTACTTCTAATCTTAATGGCGAGTCACAAATTCGGTATACGCGTATGCGTAAAAAAATTCTGATTTTGCGCCTACCGCGGCGCGCATGTGCTTCCCGGCACAGTGCATCGATTGCACGTCGCCATCGCGCAACGCTCAGGTCGTCAGCTCCATCCGGTACTTGCGCGGCGTCTTGCCAACCTGCTTTTGAAAGAATTGGATAAAGTAGCCCGCTGAACCAAAACCGGCAATCTCTGCCACCTTCGAGATTGGATAGGTTGTCTCCAACAGCAATCGCTTGGCACGCTCGAGTCGCGTGAGCTGGATTTCTTCGAGAATGGTTCGGCCAATTACGTCCCGGAAACGCTTTTCCAAACTGCGACGCGACAACGCTACTTCTTCCGCCACTCGATCGACCGTAATGTCGCGCCCATGCTGCCGGCGGATGAACTGTAGCGCATTCGCGATATCCTCATCATCGACCGCGACAATATCGGTGGACCGGCGAGTGACGACACCGAGCGCTTCCACCACGATCTGTTGCCGTTTTCGCTCGCGTCCCTGCATCATGGCATCGAGCAAGGCCGCGGCGCGGTAGCCGGCCGTCTCGGCATTCAGCGAAATGCTCGACAGCGGCGGATCGGCTAGTTCGCAGAATACCTCGTCGTTATCGACGCCGACGACAGCCACATCTTCCGGCACGTTCAAGCCGGACAATTTGCATGCTTCCAACACTTCGCGTCCGCGGTCGTCGTCACAGGCAAAGACGCCGATGGGAGTCGGCAGTTTGCTCATCCAGCGCGCTAAAATTGCTTGCTCGCGTTCCCATAAACGATCGCGCCGCACCTTCGGCAACGTGTAGACATAGGGCTCGAAACCGTGCTTTGCCAAATGGGCTCGAAAAGTCTTTTCGCGACGCCCCGACCATCCTCGGTCATCACTCCCAATATAGGCGAAGCGGGTCAGCCGACGCTCGATTAAGTGTTCGGCGGCGAGCCTCGATACCTCAACTGGATCTGAGCTTATTTCCGAAAACTTC
>DASZZA010000383.1:0-5165 GCA_035545135.1 Lacipirellulaceae bacterium
CGACAGATTGTCGAATCTCATGCGCATTTCGTCGGCCGCGCGCGGCTGTTCGAGTTCGAATGCCACGACGACATCCTTGTCGTTCGGGGCTGCGTACCGACGTATTATTTAAAACAGGTGTTGCAAACCGCCCTTAAGGATTTGGCAGGCGTCCGCCGCATCGATAACCGGGTCGAGGTTTACGCGAACGACGTTGACTTTGAGCGACAAGTGCCACAGCCGTCCCGATAATGGATGCCGGCGGAGTGGCGTCGGCGGCTTAGCACTGTCCGGTCGAGGAACAAGCGGGGTGCTCGTTGCGTTCGCTCAGGTGGCATTCGTACAGCGCTTCGCCATCGCTTGCTTTGGTCAGCTTGAAGTTCTGGCGGCGAAGAATCTTTTGCATCGGCTGATTGTCAATAGTTGTCTCAGCATATACGCGGTTGATGCCCCACATGCTGCAGATCTCGAATGCATAATCGGTGAGGATGTTTCCCAAACCACGTCCTTGCCATTCGTCGGCCAATAATATCGCGAATTCGGCCGAGCGGTGGTCCGCGTCGGCCACGAGTCGGGCGACGCCGATAATTTCTCTCTGGTCGTTGCGTTCAATTTCGGCCACGATTGCCATCGTGCGATCGTAGTCGACGAAGCAGAAGCGGGTTGCCATTTCGTGCGTCGACTTTTTGAACAAGTAACGGAACCGTTGCCAGATCGACCGTTGTGAACAATGTTTCAAATGTTCGTGCCACAGCGGCTCGTCTTCCGGACGAATTGGCCGCAGCAACACGTTGGTTCCGTCTTTCAGCGTGACGTCGCGAATGTATTCTTCGGGGTAAGGACGAATCGCCAAGTGGGAATAGGGCCGCGGCTTCGATTCCGCGGTTCGCCGGTCGAGGATCACGCGCGCGTCGAGCGCCGTCGCGCCGTCGGCGGTCACCAGTAGAGGGTTGACATCAAGCTCCGAAATCGACGGGTTTTCGGAAATCAAGTAGGAAAATCGCATCAGTACTTCGATCAATTTGTCGATATTGACCGCGTGCCGCCCACGGAAACCGTAAAGCAACGGCTTGATGCGCAGCGAGTCGATCATGCGGCGGGCCAGGCGCTCGTTGAGCGGCGGCAATTCGAGCGCCACGTCGCCAAGTACTTCTGCCGTGACGCCGCCGGCGCCCACCATCATAACGGCGCCAAACACCGGGTCTTTCTTCGCCCCGATAATCAGCTCAATTCCCTCGGCCGCTGTGAGCATGGGCTGAAGGGTGACGCCATGAACGTCGGCATCGGGCCGCAGGCGTTTGGCCCGCTCCACCATGTCTTTGAAAACTTGCTGCACTTCGTCGTCGGTTGCAACGCCGAGGACAACGCCTTGCACCTCCGTTTTATGCAAGATCTGCGGCGAGTTAATCTTGATCGCTACCGGATATCCGACTTCGCCGGCAATTTGCGCTGCGCCGGCCGCCGAATACGCTGGCTGCGGAATTGTCGTTGGAATTCCGAATGCACCGAGTAATGCTTTGGATTCGATTTCCGTGAGCGTGTCCCGACCGGCAGTCAGTGCTTCATCGATCTGGACGCGCGCGGCATTTAAGTCCACTGAGTTGTGGAGTGGCACTTGGCGAGGTGTCTCGTAGAGGACTTCGCGATTTCGCCGGTACGCAACCAAATAGGTGAACGAGCGCACGGCACGGTCCGGTGAATCGTACGTGGGTACGCCGGCTTGGTTGAGGATTTGCCTTCCAGGCTCGACAGATTGTCCGCCCATCCAAGCGGCGAGAATCGGCTCGCGAGTGCCGGCTGCTACATCGGCGACGCGAATCGCGGTGGCCATCGGGTCGGTCATCGCTTGCGGCGTCAGCACAACCAACACCCCGTCCACATTATCATCGGCAACGACGATTTCCAATGCTTTGGCGAAGCGTTCCGGCCGTGCGTCGCCGAGTACGTCGACCGGGTTTTGACGTGACCAATGTTCGGGCAGCACCGTGTTGAGTTTGTCGATCGTTTCCGGAGAAAGTGTTGCCAAAACACCATGGTGTTCGAGCAACTCGTCTGCGGCCATAACACCGGGTCCGCCGGCGTTGGTGATGATGGCGAGCCTAGGTCCGGCCGGAGTGCGTTGGCGCGCAAGTAAACCAGCGCAGTCGAACATGTCCTCGGCACGGTAGACGCGAACCATTCCGGCGCGATGAAACGCTGCTTCGTAAACGGCATCGACGCCGGCCATAGCGCCGGTATGAGAGGCAGCCGCCTTGGCCGACTCGGTGAACCGACCGGCTTTGTACACAACAATTGGCTTCGTGCGCGTGAACGCGCGAGCTGCCGACATGAACCGCCGCGAATCGGTGACCGACTCTAAATACAGCACAATCGAATCTGTGGTCGGGTCTTCAGCAAGGTAATCGATCAAATCGCCTATCTTCACATTGAGCGCATTGCCGATCGAGACAAAATACGAAAAGCCGATCTCCTCCGACAGCGACCAGTCGAGGATCGATGTGCAGAGCGCGCCGCTTTGCGAGATGAAGGCGACGCGTCCCGGCTTGGCCATTCCCGCCGCAAAACTGGCGTTCAGCCGACTGCCAGGTACCATTACGCCCAGGCAGTTCGGCCCGATGACACGCATATCGGGGAATTTGGCGATATTGCGTACGAGTCCGGCTTCGATCTCCCGGCCCTGGCGTCCCACTTCGCCAAAGCCGGCGGATAAAATAATAATCCCGGGAACCCCCGCTTCACCGCAATCGTGGACGATACTGGGTACCGTCTCGGCCGGCGTTGCAATGATCGCCAAATCGGGAGGATGCGGAACTGCGCCTATCGATGGGTATGCAGTCAGACCCAGGAGCGAGCTGTGCTTCGGATTGATTGGAAATATTTGGCTTCCGGAGCCGGTACGCTGCAGGTTTTCCAATACTGTGCGTCCGACCGAACCAGGGCGTTCACTGGCGCCAATAAGCGCCACACTGCGCGGCTGAAAGATTTTGGATAAGTTGTGCGTTGGCATATGGGTGCTTGGTAAAGCTGGGTGCGCCGCTTGGCGCGCTCCGCCACGCACGGTAGCGCTGGAATCCGTACTGCTCTACGATGCGGTCGTTCGACCGATTGGACGTTTCCCCTGAAATTTGAGTCGAAAACGATCGGATATGCAAGTTGCATCTCAACGATCGATCAATCGGCGCACGATTCGCAACACGAGACGACAAATAGCAATCGGAATTCGCGTGAATGGGGTGGTGGTAGCGCAACGGGCTCCGCGGCCGGAGAGGGGAGTCGGCGTGTGCAAAATCGGATCGAGGCTCGCCAAACTTTAGGGAGACAAATCATGACCACAGCAGAAACTGAATCTGTGCAGAGCGTTTTTGAGCAGGCGTTCGAGAACCTGCGTAAGACGGCCGAGACTAGCATCGAGATGCAACAAGAATTGTTCCGGAAATGGGGCGCGAATTGGCCAGGCTTTCCGCAGACCCAGGGCGCCTGGACCGAGCGGATGCAGAGCTTCCAAAAGTCATGGGCGAAAACGGTGAAGGAGATTTTGGGCAAGCATCGGGAAGTGCTGGACGAGCAATATGGCCTGGCGCTTGATTCACTCGAAGAGGCTTTTCGCGTGGCCCAATCGACCGATCCGGAAGATTATGCTAAGCGTTGCGAAGCATTGTGCCGCAAGAGCCTGGAGGTGCTGCGCGAGGCGGGCGAACTGCAGGTGAAGGAGCTGCAGGATGCGCTGAGCAAGTGGACGGAGCTGGCGGCAAAGAGTTCCGGTTGACATTGGTATGAGACAGAATTTTCTGTCTGTAAGGGAAGATGGCAAACTGAATGTCTGCCTCACATATGGAGAACAAGATGACTAACGACGCGTTTATTTTGGCCGGTGTTCGCACGCCGATCGGATCGCTCGGCGGAGTTCTTTCGACGGTTCCAGCAACTGAACTCGGAGCCAGATGCATCAAAGGCGTTTTGACGAAAGCCAAAGTTCCGGCCGACGAAGTCGATGAAATCATTATGGGAAATGTCGTCGGCGCAGGACTTGGTCAAAATCCGGCGCGCCAGGCAGGTATTAAAGGTGGTCTTCCTGTTTCGGTCGGTGCGATGACCATCAACAAAGTCTGTGGCTCGGGTCTGAAAGCCGTGATGCTGGCGAGCCAATCGATTCGACTCGGCTATTCGCAAATCGTGGTTGCCGGCGGCATGGAGAACATGAGCCTTGCTCCGTACCTGCTGCCGCAGGCCAGGCAGGGCTACCGCATGGGTAACGGCGTGTTGGTGGATTCGATGATCCACGATGGTCTGTGGGACGTGTATGGCAATAAGCACATGGGCACGTATGGCGACCAATGTGCGGCAAAGTACAAATTCACGAGGGCAGCGCAGGACGATTTCGCGGTGCGCAGCTACACGCGAGCGCGCAAGGCGATTGCTGAGGGAATTTTCGACGACGAAATCGTCCCCGTCGAGATCAAAGGAAAGAAGGGTGCGGAGCTCGTTAGTGAAGACGAGGAGCCGGCCCGCTTCAACGAGGACAAGCTCCGGGCATTGCGTCCGGCGTTTGGGAGCGACGGCACCGTGACGGCAGGCAATGCGTCGAGCATCAACGATGGTGCCGCCGCTCTGATCGTGGTTTCAGACGGCCGCTGCGCAAGTTTGCGTCTTAAGCCGGTTGCGAGAATCGTCGGAGCTGCAACGTTCAGCTGCGAGCCAGAATGGTTCACGACGGCGCCCATCGGAGCGATTAAGCGGCTTTTGGACAAAGTGAACTGGACCGCCGACAGTGTGGATTTGTTCGAGATCAACGAAGCGTTTTCCGCCGTCACGATGGCAGCTGAAACGGAGCTCGAGTTGCCGCCAAATAAAGTGAATATCTACGGAGGGGCCGTCGCGCTTGGACATCCGATCGGCGCAAGCGGCGCGCGAATCCTGGTTACGCTCCTGAACGGACTGAAAAAGACCAACGGCAAACGCGGGATCGCGAGCCTGTGTATCGGCGGGGGCGAGGCGGTTGCGCTGGCCGTTGAGTTGATGAACGCTTGAGTGGCTTGGAGGAAACAACGTTTCGGCACGTTGCGATCGCGGGTTGCCCGCGGAGGAAACGAACATGGCCGGAGAATCAATGCTTGGGGATAACGGGCCGGTACTGCAACCGTTCGTAGATTTCTGGTCGGAGATCACGAAGCAAGCCAACGAAGCGA
>DASZZA010000384.1:0-3680 GCA_035545135.1 Lacipirellulaceae bacterium
GTGCATTAAGCGAGCAGACGGACGCGCTGCCTCGCGTCGATTTGCAATACTTGGACAACCCGCCCGCGCCGCTTGGCAAATCGACGGTGCCTGCCATTGAATCAGGCATCTACTGGGGAACGATCGGCGCGATTCGCGAACTGATCGCGCAACTATCGGACCCGCTCCAGAATCGGCCCGACGTTTTCATCACCGGCGGTGCATCGGCGCACGTCGCCAAGCTCTTGAAAGGTGACCACACCGTTCGCCATGTGCCGAATCTCGTTCTGTCTGCCATCGCGCTGGTGCAACGATGACGCCGGCCAATTCAACGGTAGTCGTGGAGCTTACGCCGCGGGGGCGGGCTGCTGTGGCGGTCGCGGTGGTGGCCGGTCCAGAGGCAGTGCAAGCCGTTGGCAATGGTTTTATTTCTCGCGGTCAACTTTCTCTGGACAGCGCTCCAATTGGCCGCATCCTCTTGGGGCATTGGGGTCAGACGAGCGGCGAAGAGGTTGTCGTTTGCCGGCGCGATGAAGAACGGATCGAGATTCATTGTCACGGCGGAACGGCGGCCATCGAGGCGGTCGTCCGTCGCCTTATTGCCGAGGGGTGTCAGCGCATCACCTGGCAAGATTGGATCAAGCGACAGTCTCCCGAACCCATTCGCGCGGCCGCGCAGATTGCTTTGGCGAATGCGACCACAGAACGCGCGGCGGCCATTTTGCTCGATCAATTAAACGGTGCCCTGTCGGACGCGCTGCACGCAATAATTGCCGAGATCGCTACCGCAAACTGGTGCACCGCTGCTGAAAGCTTAAACGAAATTCTAAATCGGCGGGAAACAGGACTACATCTGACCGACGCCTGGCGAGTCGTCCTATTCGGCGAGCCGAACGTCGGAAAAAGCAGTTTGATCAACGCATTGGCCGGATTCGATCGGGCTATTGTCTCACCCACACCGGGAACGACTCGCGACATTGTTACCCTCAACACGGCGATCGACGGTTGGCCCGTGCAGCTGGCCGACACAGCCGGTGTTCGCGATACGCATGAAGAGGTTGAGTCCGCAGGAGTTGAACTGGCAACAATGGCCGCTGCCGCAGCCGACATCATCATCCTTGTTCACGATGCGGCTCAGTTGACGACCGTCCCTGTCGGCCCCAGCTCGATTTCGATGCGGGCGGCTGCCGAATCGCCGTCGCGAACGATTCACGTTATCAACAAGATCGACCTGATTCCGACCGACGCGCGGGCTGCTTGGCTGGCACGGCTAGCCGGGCACCGCACCAAGATCATGAATCCGGTTCTCGTCAGCGCGCTCACCCGCGAGGGAGTTCGTGACTTGATTTCCAAGACTGGCAGCATGCTCGCGCCTGCCGTGCCGCCGCCGGGCTCGGCCGTCCCATTTACTATCGAGCAATTCAACCGGCTCGCCGCGGCGCGAGCGGCCATCGAACGTCATGATGCGCCAGCCGCAATCGATCTTCTGCAAGCGATGCTCCCCAGGTGAAGGCATCTGGTGTTAGGTTTCAGGTCCCAGACCCGTCTCCTTCTAATAACTAAGACCTGATACCCGACACCGATGCTATGCTCCCGCTGCTAGCTTTCTTTCTTCGCTAGAAAGCTTGTAAAACCCTGCGGGTTATGCCGATGAATACCACGAGTCCGAATTAACGGACTGTATCGAATGCTCTGAATACGCAGGGAGCAGGGGCGGGCAGTAGGGAGTAAACCCGTTCTTACTCCGTCCCACATGCTCAATGGGGGCCACGCCATGACGAATGGAATTTCTTATCCTGTTTTCACGCGCGACGGGATCGAAAGCAGTCGCGATGCACACACGGCGAAAGCGCCTCTCCGCCGGAAGATGGGGCCGTATGCTCTCCGCTCGTTGGTCCTCACCGCGCTCGGTATGAGCGCTGCCGCAATTGTGATGACAATGGGGCGGCCGGCCGTTGCGCATACGACGACGCCACAGGAAGAATCCGTGCTCGTGGCAACGCGCGAAGCTCCGCCCAGCGAAACACGAACAAACACGACCGACGCCGACGCCCTCCAACCAACACCCCAGTCATCCGATCATACTCCGGACCTGGCCGCCCGCGATAACAACAACCAGACAAGCCTTCGCTTTGGCGACGCACTCGCCAAAGTCGTAAAGGAATCGCAACCCGCAACCGACGCAAAGTCCGCGGGAGAATCAGCACCGGGTTCCGCGAAACCTGCTGAGCTCGAATCAACGGGTCCGGACCGGCGCGCAGCAGCAGTCCGCGCCCAAAAGTTGCTGTTCGAAGCGGTGAAGTTTCAGGGAATTTCCGTTGGCAAATCGACCAGGGAGGATTTGATCTCCAATTGGGGAAAGCCGGCCGACTCGAGCCATACGCCGGATGGCGACGTTCTCGTCTATCGGAAATCGCCTTTCCACGCCATCGAGGTGCTCCTCAGCCATAAGGGCATTGTATTGTCGATTAAGATTACACTTGTCGCACCCCTTGAAGCGAAAAAACTGACGGAACAGCTTTCGCTCGACGGAGTCGACCCCGTCACGATTCGCGATCCGTCGGAGAAGCCAATTGGCCTGGCATTTCCCGAGCGTGGCGTGCTGTTTTCGTTTGCTCGGTCTGAGAAACTGACGCCGATCGGTCATCGGAAGAAAGCCACCGACACGCCGACAAGTGTTTCGCATGTTGTTATCCAGCCGCTCGATCCACGCGCGTTCGCCTTGCGAGCCGAAAGCCACTTGTACGGCCCTTACTCACAAAACATCAAGGATTTGAAAACGGCGATCGCGCTGGATTCTGAATTCGGGTATGCGTACTTCCTGTTGGCCAAGATTTATCTTGCGACCGGTCAGGCTGACCTGGCCGACGCCGCAGCGGCGGAGGCTTGCGACATCGACCCCAAGGATGCGTCCTTTGCGTTGTGCCGCGGCCGGACGCGTGCGCTGCTCGGGGAATACGACGATTCGGTGCTGAAAGTTCGCGCCGTGCTCGACCGCGAGGACTTGGCGCCTATCGACCGTGCGCAAGCGCTGCATCAGATGGCCCGGTTGGCTTCGCTCGGCGACGGCGAAATCGCCGCCAAGACCATTTCATTCGAGCAACGGGCGATCGATGTCGCCGACAAGTTGGCGACCAGTAACGACACCAAGGTGCGCCGCGCTGCAAAGCAAATACTGGTAGAAGCCCACGTGTACATCGCCGACGAGATTGCGCGGCAAGCCTACAGCCAGAAGATTGAGAGCCTGTCGCAGTGGGTCGGTCGTGCGTCGGGACTTGCGGAGGATTACGTCGCCAACGACAGCGGCAGCATCGAGCTGCGGCTGTTCATCGCGCAGCACGTGCTGGGGGCTTTGGCCAGTTTTCGCCCTACGCTCGACCCGGCGCCGTGGGTGGCCGAGGCCGAGGATTCTGCCAAAACGCTGCTGGCTCAGTCGGATGATGAGATGTGGCAGCAGCAAGTGAAATGGGAGTTGGGCATCGCCTATCTGAATGCGTTGCGCGTCGAGCATACACGGCGACAGACCGACATGGCACTAAAATACGGTCAAAAGGCCATCGACAACCTCGCAGTGGGCGCTTCATGTCGGCAGGCCGTGCACTCCTCCGAGCAAATCGTCGGCCAGCTCTATTTCCAAATGGGCGCGGTTTACGCCGTTCATAAGCTCGACCACGCTACCGCGATTCAGTGGTACGATAAAG
>DASZZA010000385.1:0-4168 GCA_035545135.1 Lacipirellulaceae bacterium
GCCGGTGATTGGCGAGTTGATGCGTATTCCGGCTTCCTTCCGAGGTGAGTTCGACGTGTCAGTCAGAGTGAGTAGCGTTGAAAAAGTAAACGAGTCGTCGATGTTGAACACATGGCCCGAGCTACCGCCGTCGGAGGAGAGCAATACGTCGTGGCGATCGACGCCGGTGTGAGTACCGGCCGCAATCTGATCGAGGATATCCGCCTGACCTGTGCCTAGGCTCGGGTTGCCGCTTGCGCTCATCGTCAACGTTGAATCGGCGGCCTGATCAAAGAACACATACGGCTCTTGAGCCAAGCTATCGATTTGCGCCTGGGCCGCCAGCGGCAGGGTGCCCACAAGGGCAACTGCCATCCAAACTATTCGCCTTTTCATTAGATCTTCTCCCAAAAACCGTTTGAGCTGTTACGGGTAAACCAGACCTTTAAGGACTGAAAGCGCTTGCAATTTCTTGAATATAATGTGCGACAGTACGGGTTGTCAATCAAAAAATCCAAATTCGGTGATAATTGGCGGGTTCCCTGCCATACCCTTAGTTTCCTTATGGGAAGCCACTAGAAAACCACAGCTTCCTTTGGCGGTCGTCCCGAATACGTACGCGTGTGTGACAGCAATCGTTATTCCGTCGGCCGGAAAGCAAGCTGGGGCAGCTATGTTCGACGCCGCTGTCCCAGCGACCAGCCGATTAAAGTTAACAGGGCGAGCCAAACCGTTGTCGGCTCGGGCACGGAGGCGGCTGCCAAAGCGCCTGTTAGCAGATTGCCGCTACCACTGCCACTGCTTCCCGCAATGAGCGAGAAATCGTCGAACATGGCCGACTCGGCGAGTCCCGGGAACCGATCGGCTTCAGTAATCATGCCTGTGGCTCCGCCGTAGACGCGAATGTTCGCTGTGCCTGCGGGGGCAACGGTCGTCGGCAGGGACACTTGCTGCCAAACTCCTTGCCCGTTATCCGGTCCGGCCGGCCAGAAATTGGGGCCCAGGGGGCCGTTCGGTCCAAGCTCCAACGAAACGGGCGAACCGATGGTCGCCCCGCCATTATCGAGAAACTCCATCTTGATGAATGTTTGTGTGCCCGAAGTTGGATCGAGGCCGCTGTACGCTTGCTGCAATTTGGCCCACGCGGAGTACGTATAGGATTGGCCAGGAGTTGCAGGCACAACTTGTGAGATCACGGCGTCGATTGGACCCGGGTTATTGGCAGGTGGATTTGGATTATTTCCTTGAAATGAGCGCAGCCACATTCCCACGTTGCCGCTGTGGACCGCGAAATCTGCTGAACTAAACTGAACACCGTCGTTACCTACGGTTTGCAGCGACCACGCGGCTGGAATTCCCACCGCATCCAAGCTGCCGTTGACGAGCCTGTCGGTTGTGGTCGCTACGCTGTCCTTCAACGAGAAATTGTCGAATCGGACGTCCTGGCCGAACGGGCAAGCTGAACTACAACTTGCAAGCATATTGGTCGCGGCGAGCGTTACTTGGACTTTGAACGTACCGGTGGGAGCCACGGCCGACAGACTGCTCGTCACCCAGGTGGGAGTACCAGTATCTGCCCTGTGCTTCGGCAGGTCGAGCGTGGAAGTGCTAAGTACGACGTTGCTGGAATTGAGGAAGGACAATTGGAACTGGGTTTTCGTGGGCGAAGCGATCGGCCCCGAGGGAGCGTCTGGATACAACGTATCGATATTCCCGGAATAGGCGCCCTGATAAGTCGAATCGCCGGAAAAGGTATACGTTTTCCCAGCGGCAGCGGGGCCCGCAACGTACGTTTGAGTAAGCCAGAGGTTTACGGGCAAGTTCTGATCCAAAAAGGGGTACGTGTTTCCGGCGTATGGCTTCACCAAGAGTCCGTTGCCGGTAGCGGGTGGCTCTTGGGCATCGGAGATTTGTTCGGATGCAGATACAGACAGCCCGCCGGTGGACACGCTGCCGAAATTCGACCGCCACAAATCGTAATGGGACGAATTAATGGGTGTGCCGAGACCATTGTCGTTGGGCAGCGCGTTCGAGGTGTTCACGTTTTTTCGCCAGAGGACGTAATCAGCGGCATCGGCAGTGCCATTGTTGTTGTAGTCGCCTAGCGGCGAGACGGCACTCGTGGTTTGGGTGAGTGTCCAGCCCTGCGGCCCAGCCCCGTTTTCCAGGCCACCATTGACGAGAATATCGGTCGCATGCGCCGACGACAGGCTAATTGCCAATATGACCAAAGTTGGGGCCGCGATAACAAATAGCAGTTTTAAAATATTCATAGCACGCATCTCCAAAGAGCCGTCTGGACCCTCCCGAACGCCAAGCTACGCCGCTCAACCGAAGCTAACGTCGCTTGCGCATCTACCCTCAATAATCCTGCGTAATTGTTTCGCCGTCGTACCGATTTCCGAGTCGATTGAATGTTTCCAGGTCGACATCGAAACGGATGAACGTTACAGAACCGTCGGCGAATAAAGCGTTCATCCCACCGGAATGAGCCGAGCCGAATTTGTAATTGAGTGGATCTGTCGGTTGCTTATTCGGAATGGGATCGGTTCCGTCGGAAATGGGCACGGTCATGGTGGATCGCATTGCATCGAAGTCCCAGCCGTCGCTCCAGCCTCGATCGTCTCCCTGGGCATTCACAGGGTCGCCCTGATATAGAGTGACATGAACCCACTTTTCAGAAACCATCATCGTCTTGCTGGTCCCGTCGGTAATCTTTGCATCGGTCATCTTCACCATGTATCCGATGTGGCGGTACAGCGGCGCTGGAGCCGTTGCCACCCAATCTCCGCGCTGGATGACACCGCGGAACTTGATCGGGTGCGAGGCCATGGCAGTTTGGATGTCCCCAAGACCGCGACCCATATTCGAAGAGCAACCCGAGCATCCCCAAAAAACGTCGGCCTGCCTATCGGAAAAATGCTGATACAGGGGATGGGCATCCGACAGGTATTGGTTGAATTCGCTGTCGCCGACTTCGGAGCGCGACGGTCCTGCCACGGACGCTGCATAGTCGACAAGCGAAACGCCGCTCGTTGGCGAAAATGTAACGCTTCGACGCGACGGACAGTTATATAGTGGAATCGGGATCTTCGTCAGTTGCGCAGTGTTTACAATATCTTTGACAGCCCCTTCTTCCAGGAACGGTAAAATCTGATACATCCAGCCAAGGCCTTGTTCCAGCGGTCCGTTCGCCGGACCTTTGCGATTGAATAGACTGGCAGTCGGCGTGTCGCGAAGATAGTTTTCGATCGTCGGATTTGGCTCCGTCCCACCTGTAGGGAAGTACCCATAAGTGTTGTACATGTTGTGAATTGCCAAGCCGATGTTCTTAAGGTTATTTTTGCACTGCGTTCGACGGGCGGCCTCGCGAGCCGCTTGAATGGCCGGAAGCAATAGCGCGACCAGAATGCCAATAATGGCGATGACGACTAACAGCTCGACAAGCGTAAAACCACGTTTTGACCACGCTGACAAGCGCCACGCGCTTTCTTTCATAGACCAGCGATAAGAACACCTCTTCTGTGCCTGGTTTACCGCCATGACCAACGCTCCGCTGCAAAGAGGAAGCGGCCGGAAACGAACCGCCTGTACCACATTCTAAACCTGGAATTCAAGGGCTGCAAGCGCTTTCAGTGCCTCTATGCCGTTTTTTGTGGCGGCTGGATTCGGTTAGCAGGCGACTTCTAATCGTCTCCGATTCCGTTGGACAGCAAAAATGCCCAGGATGCTTAGTAAAAACAGGTAAGCGCCTGGCTCAGGTACGGCAACGGACGTCCCCAGTCCCGCGCCCCCTGCATGCTTCCGCCAGATCACGTAGTCGGCCGCGTCGATCTTATTGTCGTTGTTGCCGTCAGCGGCCAATCGATTGAGTGAACCAAAGTGGTCTCTCCAATACGTGTAGTCGGGCTGGTCGACGACTCCGTCGGCGTTGTAGTCTCCTTGCGCGAGGTCGGGAATCATATAGGTCGTAAAGAAATCTGGGTCGATGCTCTCGACCAAACCGAATAACAAAAACATGTGATCGACCAGACCGGCGTCGTTTGGGATCCAACTGGGTTGTTGAGTCGATACACGCACCATGCCGTAGCGGTAACGTGGGTCAGAGGATGGGACCTGCTGAGCGTAAAAATCGAGTAGCGTATCCATATCGCCCCAGGCGGCAACCGCTTCCGGAGAAAACACATTG
>DASZZA010000386.1:0-22549 GCA_035545135.1 Lacipirellulaceae bacterium
GCCCCACTGATCGCACCTGCGCCGGTAGGCTACGACCGCTGAGCAACGGGGCGAGTCAGATAGAGATTCTCACGTCAGATTGTCGCGGGCAGGCCCAGATCAAACGACGGCAAACGTGCACAAAGCTCCGACAAACCGGTCGTAAGTTGTTCGGCGCACATCGATCTTTGCGCTGCGAGCGTCTGGGGGCCCTATCGCATAACTGCTGAATTTTGTCACAAACGCCGATTTTTGACGTTGTCAGGCGCGCAATGATATATTCGTCGCGACGATTGTCGCGACATATCGGGACATAGATGTTTGTTCGATGTTTCCCGGTGTCGAGGAGGTATCTTGGGCCAAGATAACTTCAGCATCTCGACGAATGAGCTCATCGCGATAAAACTTACCAGGTTGCGGTCCCATGCTGCGCGTTGGCAAACGGCACCGGGGCAGTATCTTGATTGCACTGAATATAGAATGCTGATGCGCGAAATAGGCATGCTCCTCGCCTATGAAGTCGCGAACGACCTCTCGACGAAAAAAAATCCGGTCGAGACTCCCCGCGGGAATGCAGACGGCACGTTTTTGCATGGAAACTACTCCGCGGTGGTTCCAATTTTGAGAACTGGCCTGGTGTTGGCAGATGGCATCCAGGCCGTATTATCTCATACGCACACCGGCCATATTGGACTCCATCGGGATAAAGATCATCCCGAACATAAAATACTGCAATACTTGGAAGTCTTACCTGTGGCTGATCCGCCTGACCGCCTCTTTATTGTAGCAGACCCAGTTATCGCCACGGGCGACACTGCAGATCAAGCTCTTCGAATCCTTAAGGCTCACGGGGCAAAAAAAATATCTTTTGTGAGCGTAATAACGTCTCAAAAAGCGAAAGACCGTTTATCTAATGACCATCCTACGGTGAAATTCTATGTGGCCGCTGTCGATGAGGAAGTAGACCCTTCGGGGCGGGTGGTTCCAGGGTTGGGATCAGTTAGTGAGCTTTTATTTGGGTTTAGAACCACCACATCGGCCTAACTTGGCTTAAAAAACGGGGTATGATACCGTGGAAGGGCAAGAGAAGCGTTCAATATTTAAGACCGACAGCTGGGTTGGTCGCGCCAAAGAAAATGAAAACCGAGGCGACAGTCTCGGCCTTAGAAATTACGACCCTATCACCATCATGCGAAATTCTTTACGACGTCTCATTCACGAGCTACAAATCTCTGAAGAAGAGCAGCAGGAATTGGTAAGTTTTATTCAAGATGCCCCTGAGCATATTCTCCGTGAAATCTGTCATCAAGCGGGCACGTGCGTTCGTGCAGCAGAGCGGACTTATTGGGAAGCCAAATTAGAAGAATTTATTGATAATGAGCCCCCTAAATACAAAACACAGAAGAGCGAATTTAGAAACCCTCCCCAATTTTTGAAAGAGGTATGGGGGGAGTTTATCAAACGCGGCGTTCTGTATTTAGACAGGCTCACGGACTATGATCCTAGACTAGTTCCCTCGGTTCGGCGGTACTGGCAGCTTCATGGGCATGCCCCCGACGATGTGCCCCTACCGCTTCCTCACCAGAAACGCAAAGGGGATGTCCTAAGTCACGTCACAGCCGCGGGTCCATTCAGTGTTGATGATGTCATCCGCGCCGCGATGGCAGAGCGTCGCTCTAGGCAGCGGCAACGTCAAAACAACCTTGGTTAGCGATGTCGCGACATATGGGAGAAAAAACGCGGGATAGAGATTTTGTCGCTTTTATGGGGTTGACCGCGTTAATGGCTCGCTTTTAAATTACAGCCGCCTGACCAGTGAAGGGGCTGACTATTCGTTGTCCTTGGCTGCTGCCAGGCTAAGAACGGCCGTGCCCCATTCGTAATTAGCGACGCGACTTGAGGGATAGGCTGCGCATCCTTGCCCAACGGGGCTTCCGATCGTTGATCGATTGAAGGGGGCGTCATGTCCGTATCAGTAAAACGCCAAACGGAACGAGCGTTTGGCAGAGTGACCGAGCATCATCTGGAAGATGCTCGGAAGATGCTGGAATGGGTATCTGCCACTGGCGGACCTAAAGAGAGGAAGGGGCGGGTTGTTCGTCGCAGCCGAGAAGTTCGCACGCCACCGGAGCCATATGTCATTATCGACGGAGTGGAAATCGGTGGAGGATTGCCGCCAATGGGTCCTGGTGGCTCGAATGGTTCGAACCCTCAGGTACAGATCAACGTTTACTACTTCACATTTTCCCTTTTGGGAAAACCGATGTGGGCACGCGGTGCGTTGGCAGCGGTTCTTGCCTGGGCAATCAAGCACAAGTTTATCGACCCCAGCGCCCCGTAATTTTGAATATCGTCAGAGTGGTTAGGTCGGCAGGAAAGTTTCCTTGCCGACCTTTCCATTTTTTGCAGTGAAATTATTTTCCGGGTGCGTATAAAAAACCAATCTGATTGCTCACCGTGCGAGATAACTCGCTTTTGGTGGCCTGCTTCGTATCGATCCTTTTTGCGGTTTCTCTAGTATCGGCGACGAGTATTCTTATCATAGCAATCATGGCGTCCACGGCTTGGTCGGCCCTCGCGGTTTCTTCGGAACTTGCGCGGGGCACCCTATCCGAAATTGCGCATGCAGTTTCGGGTTTTATTGGTGGCAATTTCTTGAAGCGCTCGGGATCTTTTTGTTTGAATACAGCAAGTTCTTTAATGCACTGTTGCGTCCTATTTAAGCTAACAATGTCGAGATTGAGCCTTTTCTCTTGCTCATGTGCAATATCGTTCTTTTTGAATTCGCACTCCCCCGAAGCACCTAAGACATTCGGCTTATATTGGCTGCAATCAGTATCGACTGTAACAGCTTGAGCGCTGGCGGGCGAGAAGTTCGCTGTTAGGATAGAGCCTGCGATGAAAAAAATGTTGATCGCGCTCAGAAATACCACGATACGAATTGAACCACGCTTGGCTCGCCCTGAACAATGGGGTCGTTGTGAGAAGCCGTGCATGGATTTTCCGATTGCTGCCGCCAAGCCGCGCTTAGCTAACTCCTGCTCGCTAGCTTGTTCAATAAAATTTGAAGGGGGTTTCCGCGTCTGGCAACTGCGCGCGGATGTTCGGGGTTGACCAATCGCTAGATATGTTTCGAGACGTCCCCCGCAAAAAACTGCCCGATAGGTACTTCGAGCGCGCGGGCGATCTGCAACAGCCCTGCCGCGCCGATGCTGCTCTGTCCCGTCTCATAGCACCGCAGACGGCCCGGACTCATGTCAACGCGCTTGGCGAGCATTTCCCGTGTCAAACCTCGTAGCGACCGGTAATAGCGAATGTTGGCCGCAATCAAATGATCGACCGGCTCCAGCTTATGAGAGGTCATCGGCAAACCTCTACGGCAAAGAGATCAATCGGAGTGGAGCGCCAGAACCGCGCGGCGAAGGCGATTTCTTCGGGGCCGCAGGCGTCGGCATAAATGGCGGTGGTGCTCGGGCGGGAATGGCCGAGCCAGCGCTGCGTAAGATTGATGGGGATGCCGGATTGCAGCGTGCCGATGCCGAAGGCATGGCGGAACGCCTTGGGGCAGGCAATCGGGCCCGATATCCCCGCGCCGGTCATCAGGCGCTTGATGATGCGCCATGCGGTCGAGCGGCAGAATTTCCAGAGCCGGTCGAAGATGCGCAACGGGTCGCGCTGGGCGGTACGCAATCCAAAATGCGCCTCCAACTCCGCCATCAAGCCGGGCGGGATCGGAACCTCGCGAACACAAAATTTGCGGCGCTTCAAGGTGACGATGCCGACAATCCCTGCCTCGATCTGGAACGAAGCCGGGCATAGCGCCAGCACCTCGCTCACCCGCGCGCCGGTCCATGTGAGGGTGAGCGCGAAGAGCCGCTCGGCATCGGGAAGCTGCTGCATGCCGTCGAGCGAGCGCTGCCGCTCGGCGCGGTTGAGATATTTGCGCGCGCCGCTGGCGGCGTAGAGGCTGGCCGCCTCTTTGAGTCGGGGCCGGGGGATCGGTGCAACCGTATTGCCCATATTGTTGCAGGCCGAAGATTCCAAAGCGTTGTCAAACATTTAAGCCGTTTCTCGCCGCTCTGCGGGCGGCGTTGATGTATTCGTGAGCGGCTTATACCCCAATATTTTCAGGGATGCAACAATATGGGCAATAATGTTGCACGTTAACGAATTAACGAAGATTGAAAGTGAATAAGGGTCGGGAATATGCTATGGGTATTATTAGGTAATAAGAAGAATAAGAGCCTGACATGAGCAATCCTGCTGCCGCCATGAGTTATTCTTTTGATAATACGCGCGCATCAAGGGCGCGAGTATCATCTTCGCGGTTTCAAGAAGCGGCCCGCAGCGTAGGCGGCGTGCTGACAGGTCTAGGCAACGCCCTGCGCAAAACAACGGCTGGTATGGCGCTGGCTGGCCTCACCGCTTTTCTCGCCAACACGGCGTTTGTTACCAGCCCCGCCAATGCGCAGACAATCACGCTGCAAACGGATTGCAGCACGTATCAGCCGAATGTGCTCGGCGCTTCAGGGCTGTGCGTTATCGAACAAGATCGGCTCGCTACCGAGCAGAACAAATTGGCACATCAGCGCGAGCAGCAAATTGACCGGCTAAGCGCTTGCATCACGCAACTGGTTGATTTCAAGAAACGCGATCCCAATGGTTTTGCAGGATTAAAACAGAGTTTGAAAATAGATAAGGTTACTGATGACAACGCCTGCACGCTATCCGGCCGGATACCCAAGCCGACTGCCGCGAAATCTACGCCGTCGGCGGGTTAGGAATCCCTTTTGTATTTTTGGCTGATTGTATCGGCCTAGACGGTTCGGGTGGTGGTACCTCTGCTGTTTTGGGTTGCGGCGGCCCTTCGTCATCATTCAATGCGTCACGGCGAGCCTGAGCTGCAACCAGCTTCGTATCGTTTCTTTGATTGGTCTGCGCCGTATCACTCTTCTTCTCGTCCCTGTGTTTTGCCTTGGCGCTCGTGATCGCCACCATTTCATTGCCTGCCCGTCCAAGTTCAGTGGAAGCGGAATCGGCTGTTCTCAGCGGCTTGTAATCGGTACGACCAGATGGTCCGCCCGGCTTGCCTGCTGCGCGGATTTGTTCGTCGACCTCTCTCTCAGCCTGTGTTGCCTTCTCCGCCGATGGGTTGTTGCCGAAGGCTCTCTGCTGCAAGCCATGATATTTATCAACGACATCGCCAGTGCCGGGCTTGTGCTCTTCGCCTCTCCTGCGCGTTTCCTGGTAATATTCCTGCGCCTCGCGCGTGCGTTCTTCGAGACGCCGCCTGTCTTGCGCGATTTGCTCGGGCGACGCGCCCTGCTTTTCGTCTTCCTCCAATTTGTGCCGCGCGTCGGCGATGCCGTGCTCGTTATCGCGCATCTTGCGCATCGCCGCTTCGCCGTTGGGCAGATCGCGCTGCAAGGTGGCGACCACAACCGCGCCTTTCTTCAGATCGAGGCCCATATCTTTCGTGAAGCTCGCGGCGTTCATTATCTGCAACGCGCTAAACCCTTGGGTGCGCAACTTGTCGAAGGTGCCGTAGTCGAGGCCTGCTTTCGCGGCAAACTCGGTGAAGACGAAGTTGTTCGGGTCGATTTTTGCCAGATCGACAACGGAGCGATACGCCTCGACCTGAGCGCGGCTCGCATCATCTCCCGTCAACTTGCCCGAGGCCACCAGACGGTAACTCTCCAGCACCTTCGCCCACGCCACGCCGTCGGAACTGGTAATGTTGGCGCGCGCCAACATGGCTTCCGCCTGCTTGGCCGGGTCCATCTTCGCGGGGTCTTCCGGGGTGATGCTCCAGATCAGCGCGCTGAGCCCCTCAGGCCCTGCTGCGGCGAGAACCGGATTGCTGTCCAGTACGGCGTGGACGCGTGCAGCGATCTGGCCGACTGACGGATTATTCGACGGCAGGTTCAACTGGCGCGATACCAGATTGGTGATCTCCATCAGTTCGTCGGTCATGTTTTCACCCGTTGCCGCAGGTCAACGGCGGGAATGCCGAATTCCGCCAGGGCGGCAGCCGTGCCTTCGCCGAGGTCCGGCCAGCGGTAGAACGAGCCCGCAGGGTGCCGGGCGCTCAACCGAATCATGGCTTCGTGTATCCACAGGACCAAAAGTTGCCAGTCGATCTGATCGTCGGAAAGGCCCTGCGCGGTGGCGGATTCGTAGAAGAACTGCCTGATGATAGCGTGATCGAAGCCAGCGTCGATATACGCTTCCATCTGGCGAACGACATCCGGATGGCCGACGAGAAACTTCCCGGCAAGTTCGGGCCCGCGCAGGAACTGCATCATGTCATCAACGCCGTCCTCGCAGCGCGCAACGGTAAAGGGCACGTTCTTCCGCGCCGCGATGTCCTGCATGGCGGCGAGCAATTTCGGGCGAACGGCGTCGTAGAGCCCGGTCGGGAGCGGCTTGCTTTCGAGCACGGGGGTTTCTTTCCTGTTGGGCGAGCCGCAGGAATCGATGAGTAACTGCGTGAGGGCTGACCCGGCGCCAAAGCGACGCTCCAATATTTCGTCCAGAAGCTGCTCAAGGACTTCAATCGCCGCCTTGTCGCAACCGTAAAGCGGCACGCACAGGCCCCTGTGATGAAGATAGACGACGGTGAGATACACCCACATGTCGAGGTCCTGCTCGCGCAGCCAGAAGCTCTTCCGCCGCGCGGTCACGCGCATGACCTCGGCCACCCGGTGCCAGGCGACGTTGAAAATGTCGAGCGGCAGTGGCGGCAACCGGGGATGCAACTCCACCCCGTAGGGATAGAGGACGAACAGCTCGTTTTCTTCACCATCCGGAGCCCGCGGAACCGACGAATTGTGATTGGCCGGGGCGACCCGCGCTCCCGTCATATGCGTTTTGGCTTCCGGCGTCGGTGCAGCGACCGGCACGGCGGCGGATTGTCCTTTGGTGTCAGCCTTGGGTGCCTGTGCCTGACGCACGCGGCGGCTATGCGCCGCGCTTCTCCTTTGCAAGGCGCGTTGCTGGCGCTTGGAACGATGCTTTCGGAGCATCTCACCGTGGACCCAATACGCGACTTCGATGAGTTCCCCCGTGGGGCTACGGACGATGCTGGCAGGCCCCTCGGCGGGATCGCGGTGGCAACGGCCGTCAACGAAATATTGGGTGCGTATCTCGATGGCGCAGCTCCACATCGCGGCCGGGCCCTCGGCGGGGTCACGGTGCAATTTGCCGTCGCGGTTCCAGACATCGATGCTCAATGAGCCGTCCGGGTGGTATTTGAGGGTGCGGATGTTTTTTCCGTCGACGTAATACTCGCGCTCGGTGACGCGGCCAGTTTTGAGGTCGTACCAAATCTGAGCGGGCCCTTCCGCCGGGTCACGATGCTTCCGGCCATGGTTGTAATAGCTCTCGCAAAGAACCGTGCCGTCCGGATTAAGGTGTCGCCTCGCTGGTCCTTCGGCCGACGGCCGGTGCAGCTCGCCATGCGCCCGGAACTCTTCAATCGTGCCGAGGTAGCTTGCGTCGATCCATGCCGGTCCCTCGCGGTGATCACGGTGCAATTTGCCGCCTTTCCACCAGCTTGTGTGGACCGCGCCGCCAGCGGTGGTTTCGAACTTCTTGCCGTCAGGGAAAAATCTTCCCGGAAGACCGGGGCAACGGGCGAGCAGCGGTACCAAGGCCTTGTCCGCCTTGAGCGGACTGCTAGTTTCTCGCCCGGAAGCGCGAGCGTCAAGCTGCCAGCTTGCGCGGCCAGGCCGGTCCTTTGGATAGCGAATAACGACGGGCTGGAGCGGATTCCGCATTGCGTTGTAATCGTCGAGCATGTCGGGAATGGATGGCCACCAACAGATGGCGGGAACGTCGTGCGCGGCGCGGTCACGCGCCCAGCGGGCGGCAGGAACGAAAAATTGCGCGAGGTCAAACTCGATAAATCCCTCCATCCGCCACATGACGTTCAGCACGCGCATGCCCGCGATGATGTCGAGCAGAGAATCGGTAATGGCTGTCGCCGCCCGCAGCGCCGCCTGATCGGCCTGCGCCATGCGCGTAAGGGTTTCGGCATCGAAGCAGCCGATCATTGACCGCGCGCAGGCCAGCCATACCCCGGTGGCGAGCTGCACGTTCTTTGCAATGCCGCGCTCCCGAATGGCCCGCATCAAAACGGTAAGTAGCCGCTCGTGCAATTCGGCGGGAATATCGGCGAGAACGGCGGGCGGCTCGGATGCGCAGACCGACCCGATGCCCGCCGCGATGGACGCCACGCGCTTCACTTCGGAATCGCCGAGCAGCGCAGCGATTCCGATAACCGGCTCGGCAATATTCTTTAAAGAGACAGGGTCATCCGGCCGACAGGCCGGATGACCGGAGGCTATAGCCTCCGGCGCGAATTTTTCGCCGGTTTCGCCGTTATGAAAATCAAATGGGCCCTGATCCATGACAGTACATCTATTTGCAAAGAATATGAGGCCGTCGTCCCGGCAAATGCTGGAATTGCGGCTATTAATATGTGAAGCAGACTAGGCGATTTCGCTTAACGGTGGCCTAATAACCATCACGTATCGTGGAAAAACAATTGTTTAGGCCTTTTAATCGTGGTGGGAGAATCAGACCTCCATCGTCCAATTTCACATTGGACTCTTGCAAAAACTACTGTTATCCCGTATATTATGCAGGATGAATTTTTCGAATGGGACGATGACAAGGCGGCGCGGAATTGGCGCGACCACGCTGTTACGTTCGACATGGCGCGCGAGGTGTTTAGCGATGGCTTCGCGGTCGACTGGCTCGACGACGGGCAAAGCGAAGATGAATATCGCTACAGCATCATAGGCATGGTGGAGAGCCGCTTGCTGTTCGTGGCCTATACCCTGCGCGGTGGGAGAATTCGGATTATCTCGGCCCGTAAGGCCGAGCCTTATGAGCGACGGAGATACCATGACGAGAACCGGGAAGCATGATTGGAGCCGCCTTGACGCGCTGACGGACGAGGAAGTCCATGCAGCGGCATTGGCTGATCCTGATGCGCAGCCGCTCACCGAGGAACGCCTCGCGAAAATGAAACGCGTGCCGCGAGCGCGCACGCTGCGCCGCGCGCTCGGCCTGACGCAGGAAGAATTCGCCGCGCGCTATCGCATCCCTATCGGCACCTTGCGCGATTGGGAACAAGGACGTGCGGAGCCGGATCAGCCCACGCGTGCCTATCTGACCGTCATCGCGCGCGATCCGGAGGGCGTGCAGCGCGCCTTGGAGCGCGGGGCAGAATGACGGCCGATGACCGATTGCGCTGCTGATGACCGCACTGGCGCTGAACTGGCCCAAGGTGCAGGACTACGACGCACCGGACAGGATTTGAAGATGCCGAAGGTATTGGAGAACATCATCACGGCGGCGGTGGCCGACCCCAACGCGCACACGGTCACGCTGACCTGGGCGAATGGGGAGAGGACCGTCAACAGCTTCGCGCATCTCGTGGGCAAGGGCGTCTTCGACGCCTTTGCCGATCCCGCGTTCTTCGCGCGGGTGCATGTGGGCGAGCATGGCCGGAGCCTGGAGTGGCCCGGCGAGTTGGATTTCTGCGCGGACGCCCTGTGGTTCGAGCGGCACCCGGAAGACGCGCCGCGCTCCGCCCGGGAAACCAAGGATCAGGGTGATCGGCACCCAGTGCCCTAGTATCACCGCATTAGTTCTTGCTATCTCCGAGAAATATTGGAAAGAAGCTGCGCTGCCGCTTCATGCGCAAGGTATCGGTTCCGTCGATAGTCCCGCCCTTACGACGCCCGCCGCCATTTTCCGTAATAACTTCGAGATCGGGGTTTTCGATCATCGCAGAATGCACGTCGTCCATGTGCGCGGGGGTCATATTGTAGATTGAGCTGTAGAATTGGCCGACGCCAACAACGTCACCGAACTCAGTGACCAGTCGGGGGATATCTTCGAGGAGCTGCTGCTTCGCTCGCTCTCTGCCTGACACATCGAACAGATACAGCGCGCCTTCATGGCTGGGATCATAACTGAGCATATGCAGGCCGGAACGGCCAAAGTGCGCCTGCATGGAACTGTTTTGATGCAGGATATTATTATATTCCTGCCGTGCACGAACATTGTTGGCGAAATGCAATAGCCAGTATCGCCAGCCGCCGGGGTTGTGGATTGAGAACGGGCTGACATACGTTGCGCAACTCCTAAAGGCTTCATAAACGAGACGCTCGGCAGCGCCTAACCAATCGTTGTTGCTCATAACGCCTTCGAGCGGCGCGAGGTTAGCGGATGTTACACCCAAGAACCCAAGCTGCGAGACAAGCAGCGTGAGATCGCTCTTAGCGAGAAACGCTAGCAGTGAGGAAATAGCAAACGTATAAAAGACCTCAGCCGAATTAAACGACGAAGCAATATCCGTGACGGTGGCGCGGTCAACGTGACTATTTCCGCATTGATCGAGATTGAATAGCACGTTTTGATAACGGCCTTTGGCCAGCAGGTTTTTTATCTCGGGATAGGCATCCTCGAATGGCTTGCTGAAATAGGAAACCTGAATATGCAGGCGCGGCACTTCGCTTTTGATCGCCGCCAGCAGAGGATCGATGTGCGATTGCAGCAGCCGAACCGTCGCAGGGTCAAAGTCGTTCAAAAACAGGAAGCACTCGATGTCGAGCGCTGCCATGCCTTCGGCGCTTCGCCGGAGGTTGAAGGTTTCAACAGCGGCCCGCAATTCCTCGATGAAAATGAGAGGTGAGCCCGGAGTACCGCATTTATAGCGGCCCCCGCCTGCAAAGCCTTCAACGATGGCTAACCTGAATTTTGATTGTGCCGGGAAGGCGCAGCGAACGGCCAGATAGCGCGCGAAATATTCGCGGATAATCTTGTGCTTTCGTTTTGTGTGCTCTTCGAGCAGCGCCCCATTCGCCCAATCATACGCCTTTTCGACCATACGTTTCCGTCTCCCCTATCCAGAGGGTGGCGCGGTCTCCGGCATATTGTCCCAAACGCGCCCCCGGTATTCTCGTCCATTTGCTTTTTTTGAGCGCCGTGTATTGTCCTTGCCCCATGCGCCCCATTGTTTGAAAAAGAAAGCGGTCTCGTACTGCAAGCACAAATCGTACACTTCATCAATCCATACTTCTTCTACCTTTCGCGCGCCCCGTCCGCTTTCGCCGCCGACAATTGCCCAATGGATGCCGGTTAGATCAACGGGTCCAATGCTTCCAATAAGCGGCTCAAATGAAATGAAGCGGATAGCAGCCGGCACCGTGCGCAACGCATCGGCGCGATATGCAGTCTCCGAATTCTCAATACTAGTACCTAGCCACACATTTGGAAGTACGTCCGTGATGATGTTGCACAACACCTGCGCCATGCGCTCGGGACGCTTAGTGAGAATCTGATAATGGTGATAGGGCGTTGCTCTCATCACATCCCAGACCTTGACAATGAAGGCATTCGACACGCCCTCATGGAAAAGATCGCTCATGGAATTGACGAAAATCTTCTTTGGTTTCTTCCAGCGCAAAGGCACCTCAAGGGAGGCGTGATCCTCGCGAACGATGCCTTTCCAAATAGTGCGCTTGCCGCTCTGTCGCGTCAGCCCCTTATACTTCTCAACATTCATCGCCTGTAACCGCCGTGCCATCTCCATGGCGTAGCAGTTCGTGCAGCCCGCACTGATGATCGAGCATCCGGCGACCGGATTCCACGTTGCATCGGTCCATTCGATCTGCGTCTCGGCCATACGAAACTCACTGCGCAAAGAACTCACCCCTCGACCCTACCGAAAGTTGAGGATGCCTGAAAACTTATAACATTCTCGGAACAAAATGGGAACATCTCGTTTGAGGGGGAGAAGGACGCGTGCCGATCCATCGTAGTTATCGCTGATTTAGCTGCTAGCTGCCGGGATCACGGCGCAATATCTCTCTCTATCGTGCTGGCGGTGCAACACTGATCAGCATGGGAGGTCGGTTATCGACTAAAAGGTCGTCGAACAAATCTCTGTGCTGAGGCTTGGATTTCGCCGTTGGCGTTGGGTGCGAGACGCAGCAGAACATGTCGAAGCACGCCCTGCGGAGCAGAGAGCCAATCGCCAAAAGTTCGGGCTCGCCAATCGAGCGACGGGGGGCCAAAGGTGATTGGTACTGTCCACGTTTCATTGCCCATGAATAACGGAAGTACCCCACTTAATTGTGCGCATGCACCAGCAGCAATATCAGGAATCGCAGCGACATCCTCCACCCATAGGGGCCGATTCTTGGCCTCGGTGGTGATGAAGTTCTGGTCTGCGGGACGTGTCCAGCCTGTGAAGCCGAACGTGAGATAACTTGCCAGTCGGCCAAACCGCTCTCGGCGGTCGAAACTGTCTAAGGTCTCATCGTGATCACTGATCCACAGCGATGGCTGGTCTTCCCTGCGGAGCCCGGCCTGTAGCAGCGCGACGAACAGTGCTAAACGGTAGATCTTCTCTACAGTGCTTCCCGACATATCAGGTGTGAAGCAATCATCGAGCTCCTTAGCCAAAGCCAAAGGACCACCCTCAACGAAACTGCCAACCCGGTTATCGACCATTATGGTGATAAGATTTGCTGGAAGTTGTCCGGCGAGCTCCAGGAAGTGCGGAAAAGCCCGGCGTCTTACGGGCTCACGCAGTTGCTTGAACGACAACCGTCGGCCATCGGGAAGCCACTGAGCGCGGAACTGATCCCGTATCGGTAGCCATGCCTCCAGTGTAGACCACGTGGTGATTAGGAAGGAGTAGACTTCGTGTGTGGCGTGCCTGTGTTGACCGGAGTAGTCACTCACGATTAGCTGCCTGCCCTCGTCAACCGGCCAAAGGCAGCCTTCATCATTGTTATCGACAATCTGTAGGGCACTGCTGAGGGCCGATTCATAACCTCCGGAGTGCAACGCTAAGGCGCGCCATGTCCTCACAATATTGCCTCGTCGCTGAGCAGTCTCATTGGAAGCCGACACTGGAGCCCGCTCTTGGTTATGGCTAGACTTCGATTCGGATATTCGGCGGATGCCATGGCTCCCTGCTCATCTGCACGCGGAAATTTTATCAGAAAAAATTTTGGTCAATCGAAGCCTAAGGGAAAATCGGAGGCAAATCGAATACCGTCATCCGCGTGGATGCACATTGGCGAAGAATTGACGCTCGTCGGCTGCCCCGTGCGGTGGGCATGGATCGGTCGAAATTATGGTGAGCTGACAGACCAACCCCACACAAGACCTATGTGGTGATCGGAAAATTCTGTAGTTGATCGAAAAGGAAGCGAATATCCGGGTCAGGGTGGTAACAAAAAGTTCTATAAGACTTGATGAACTTCAGCCAAACTGCGGTTTTGGCCGCATCCGCCCTTTGGGCCGCTTCGACCCGTGCCGCAGCCTCGACCATTTCTGCCAATATATCAAAAGGTTCCTTGAACTCGACGGTGAGCTTGCCAGCCGCCCAAGTGGAGTTCGAAAGTAGGAAATTCAGCAGGCTTCGCTTCTCTTTCGCGGGCTGCGCGGCGAACATTTGGTGCGCGTTCTGCGCCAGATTGAGAATCTGAATGCCCCGATCCATGTAGGAATCATCGGCGGTGCGATGGCGCTCGATGTCCCGCTCGCAGCGCTCCTGCTCGTCGCGCCATTGCGTGCGCATACGCTTGTAGAAGCCCTCGTCGATCCGACCGTCGAGCTTGTCGATATACATTGCGTCCACGCGCTGCTGGAGCCGGTCCCATTCGGCCTGGAGCCGGGCGATGGCATCGCTATGCTCGCGCTTCTCGTCAGCACAGCTTTCGTGGAGCGCCCGAACGATTCAGTCGAAAACCTCCTGGTCGATCCGCAGCCGCGCTAAGTGTTGGGCGAACTGTTCCTCAAGGACCTCCTCGCGGACATAGGGTTCCCCGCATTTTCCCTTGAAGCCGGTGCAGTGGTAATAGACATACTTCCCCTTCTTGAGCTCGGCGACCAGGGCGCAACCGCAATGGGCGCACTTGATGAGACCCGAGAAGGCGAAGTTCTGCTCAAGGCCGCGTCGCGTGGCGCGCCGGCCGTCGAGAATGTCTTGCACGGCATGCCAGAGCTCGTGGGAAATCAGCGGCTGATGCGTGCCCTTGTAGAGTTCCCCACGCCATTCGAAGGTTCCAGTGTAGATGCGGGTCCGCAGAATTTTATGGACGGCGCTCAACGGCACCGGCGCTCCTGTCCTGCGATACACCAGTCCTTCCTGCCGAACGCGCTTGCTGAGATCCTTCAGCGAATGCTGTCCGGTCGCGTACCATTCGAACAGGCGCGTGATGATCGGTGCGTGGTCGGGATCAACCGCGATGATATTCTTGCCGTCGGGTCCAGGGACATTGCGATAGCCAAATGGCGCCTTGGTCGGCCAGATGCCCTGCTCGGCTTTCTCGCGCATACCTTTGCGCGCCTCTTCCGACAAATTGTCGATGTAGTTCTTCGCCATCAGCACTTTGATGCCATGCATGAACTTTTCCGAAGAGCGCGAGTCGTTTGACAGGACGACGCCTTCCTTCGGGAAGTGAACTTCGACCTCAAGTTCATCGATGGTCACCCAATCCTTGAGGTTCCGATAAAGGCGATCCGTCTTCTCGACCAACAGCGTCCGCACCGAGGGATGCTTCCGGATGAACCGCACCATTTCGCCGAAGTTCGTCCGACCACTCTGCTTGGCGGTCTCGACGTCCACATATTCCTCGACGATCTTGATGTTCTGCGCTTCAGCGTAATCGCGCAGGAGTTTGAGCTGCGCCGGAATCGAGTAACCTTCTCGCTCTTGCTCCTTCGAAGAGACGCGGGTGTAGCGGCCGCTGCGCTTTGCGCGAGTGGCGGAAGCGGCTTCGCCGACAACAGCTTACTTCACCATCTTTTATCTCCTTGATCGGGCTCGCCGGGGAGCCGGCGTCGTCGGGCGCCGTTGATAAGCTCGTTCAGCGATGTCACTGAAAAGGGTCACAGCATAGAAGATGCTCCGCGTAAGACCTAAATCATTGTTTTACGACGGAAACCCCTTCATGGACGATTCTCGAACCAAGTGGATTCAAGAACTTATCGTCACTGTTCTTGAACTTTTCTGGCCAAAATTTTCCGCAAGCACACCTCGTCATCCATCGTCGAGGCCAGCCTCCTTCTCCGACTCAGCATTGGACTGCGCACGGTCCCAGGAATGGAGCACGCGAAAGAACCCGACGACATTCTCCGGAATCTGACGCGCATCTTCCTCGCTGAGCGTTCGACCGAGCCGTGGCTCCCAAACGCGAATGGTGTGCTGGATCAAGTCAGCACTCGGATACGACTTGGTTGTGCTGGAATCACTGCCACTCTGAGATGGTGGTTGCGGCGGTGCCGTCTGTGACGGTGTTTCTGTCATCGCGAGTCAGCCTTCACTACAGGCCGTGATGATCGTTTAGCGGCGCGGCGTAAGGCGCCGGCCTTCGATCATCGACGGTTCCAGACGAGTTGCGCTTTGCTGCCGTCTTGCGATGGGAAGAGCGCGGCGCTGATAGGAGCGGAGCAGCTTGGATCGTCCAGTTTGAGCTGAAGGTAATCCTTCGCCGGATCATTGGTCGTGCGAGCCTCTCAGGCATCGTCGATGCGCGACCAGCCGATCATCGCGCGGAAGGCCGGCGCGTTTTCATGTTCGCGATTGTCGTTGGGCACCAGCCGCAGCTTGGCGTCGATGGCCAATGTGCGGATATTGCCAGTCCACCCGCCATCTTTGGCGAGCGTGAAATTGCCGATGACAGACATGGCTATTCCTCCGTGTTGGTTTGGTCGGCGATGCGGATGGCGCGCCGAGCGTTCGGACGCGTCGTCTGCGGATGACCGCTTCCGCACTTGCGCGAAGGCGCGATCGCTCTTGAGGAAACTGTCGAGCATGAAGGGGACGAGTTCTGCAACGGTCTCGGCCTCGCCATAGGTCTGCTCGTAGAAAATGGCGTACTCGCTGAGTGCCTGGTTGAGGTCGGGCCACGCCGAGAAGGTGATCTTGACCGGCGTACGGTCGGGGAGCTTCCCGATTTTGAGATCCGTCATGGCGCGCTCCTTCATCCCTGCCATGCCCGGAGCACGAGGTCATATGCCGAGTTCGAAACTATGCTGAGTTCAGCAAGCATCTTGGCTTCTCCTGTGGTAAAAGTGCGGGAGCCGGTCGGCATAGTTTTGTACGACTGGAGCCGGCCGGCATGGGTTCGGCCTATGCAACGTGCATGTCGAAAGAGGCGCTCTCGGCTTCGGGTCGAGGGGCCGCTGGCCCCTTACTTCGAGCTATATGCTGAATATCTTGCTGATCGCGGATATTCGCAGGTCGTCTATTGGCATAAGACCTTCTTCATCAGCGAGTTCAGCGATGGCTGGGCGAGGAAGCCGTCGCTGCGGGCGAGATTACTGCCGGTCATGAGGAGGCGTTCTTGCGCTACAGCGCCGGGCGTCGCTGTCCCAAGCGTGGCGACCCCACATCTCTGAGCGGCATCACGAGTTGGCTCCGAGATCGAGGCGTCATTAAAAATAACGGCAGCGCTTCGATCGTGCCCTCCGGGATCGAGGCCATACTGGTGGAATATGCGAGCTGGCTTCAGGAGGAACGCGGTCTCGCGCCGTCCACGATCGAGAATTACGCCGGGTACATAAGGCGCTTTCTGACAAGCCTTTGAGATGTTGATGAGCCGCGTCTCGCCGACATCAGCGGCAGCCAGGTCACAGACTATATCCGGCGCAATGCACCGCGCGACCGCACCTTCTCGCAAGCCAAGAACATCGTCACCTCGCTGTGCTCCTTCTTCCGCTTCGCGCGCTATCGCGACGACATCCAGACGGACCTTGCCGCGGTCGTTCCGAGCGTCGCCGGATGGTCGATGGCGTCGATCCCCAGGGCGATGCCGCCTGAGTGCGTTCGCCGGCTCCTGGACGAGAGCAAGACGTGGCGTACGCCAGCAGGGCTCCGGAATCGGGCCATCCTGTTGCTGCTGGCACGGCTTGGGCTGCGCGCACGGGAGATCGTCCGGCTCGAACTGGACGACATCGACTGGTCGCAGGGCTGGCTGAGGGTGCATGGCAGATTCACATCCTGTGTAGTTGCACAGGGGTGGGAAGCGGGAACTATTCTTCCTTTGATTTAGCGGCCGCAAATTTCGCGACAGCCTGGCAGATCGTTCGGACGCCGAATTTTGTTTTCGCGTTGTCTAGATGAAACGCTGCCGTGCGGCGCGAGATTTTGAGGAGGCAGCCGATTTCCCAGGCAGATTTCCCTTGCATCGCCCATTCGAGACACTCCAGCTCCCGTGGAGACAGCGCGACACCATCAACCACACGATCGGACGTAAGCCGCCGGCGTGCATGTGCGTGAAAGTACATGGCCATGAGCTGGAGGACGTGCCGGTGTTGCTCTACGGAGTGCCGGAATGGTGTGCGCCGCTCGTCAGCGGCAAACGTGACTGCTGCAACCGACCTGCGCGAATCATGAATCGGCACGATGAAACCGCACCGGATGCCGAACCGCGCCGCTTCATCAAGAAGCCGCTGCTGCGGCTTTGATAAACCCCTGTCTGAGAACTCGTGCCCCCATTCGAAGGGTTCAGAGCTGGCAAGCGCTTTTCTGATGACCGGATCGAGCTGCTCATAGCTCTGCCGGAGATAGTAGTCAGTCCACTTCATAGGGTAAGTTGAGATGAGCCCGGGCGAGCCGCCCTTCCGCGAAGACAATGAAAGATACGCAAAGCAACTCAGATCGAGTGCTGCGCCAGCTTCAGCAAGAACAGTACGGAGGCTGTCGGCATCCTCGCTGGTGGTAAGGCCATCAATAAGCGCTTGAAAGATTCGATGCATTGGTCACAGAGATGTCACTTAAGAGGCATGCTTCGGAAGTCAGTGACGGCGTTTCCGCATCCACACACCCAATTGTCGCCAACAGGCTTCCGCAACGTTGGGCAGAAGTGTCGCTGATTTTGCGCAACCGCGGCCGGGTCTGCGCCTCGCCTACGTCATCGGCCGCGGCGACCACGCTGGCGGCGCATGTTGCCGATTTCGGCTGTAAACTCCTCCTTGTTGAGTTCATGGCGGCGAATGCGGTGATCGCCCCGCCCCGCCCGTCTAGGCCGCCGACGGCCAACAGCGCACGTCCGCCCGCGCAATCCCGCGCCTATATCAACTCTCGACGCACACCAGAACGTGGTCTCCCGGGGCTTCGGGGATTTGGGCCGCCGGCGTGAAGTGGCAACCGCAAACGAGCGGCCTTCCTGTGCGGGCATCACTGCCACAGCCGTGCAGATGCGATGCGGGCGCCCTCACCCAAAGGCCTGGAGCTTCGCCCAGCCGCAGCGGTGAAACGATGTCTGATCATACCAACGCCGAAGCGATACCATCCGTTGGGTGGCAAGCGTTGTTCAGCGATGGCCACGCGGCGGTCTCGGTGATGCTTGCCGGCGGCGTGGCGATCCACGCGCTGTCGCTGCGCGTGGTCTCGACGGTTCTCCCCACGGTCGTCGTGGAGATCGGTGGGCTGCGCTTCTTCGCCTGGACGACCACCGTCGCCGTCGTCAGCGCCATCTGGGGCGCGTCGCTGGCGGCATCGGTGGCGAGGTCTTGGGGCCTCCGGGGAGCCTATCGGATCAGCCTCACGTTGTTCGCTGCCGGCAGCATCACGTGTGCAATTTCCTCCGACATGGGCGTCTTCCTTGTCGGTCGCCTCTTCCAAGGGCTGGGCGGCGGGCTGCTCACCGCGCTGGCCTACACCACGATCCAGCGGGTCTTCCCGCACAGTCTGAGGACGCGCGCCATCGTCCTGGTCTCGGGGATTTGGGGTGTTGCGGCGCTCTGCGGCCCGATGCTCGGCGGCGTCCTCGCCGGGTGGGGTTTTTGGCGGTGGGCGTTCTGGATCGATGTGCCAGTCGCCGCGATGCTCGTGGTGCTGGCCGAGTCCTCGTTGGCGAGGATGGCAGAACCCGCTGCCGGCGCTGTCGAGGTCGGAACGGCCATTGCGCGGCTGTCGCTGCTGGGTGCTTCGGTGCTCGCGGTCGCGACCGGCAGCATATGGGGTACTGCTCTGTCGAGCGCTATCGGCCTTGGGGTCGGGGGCGTTCTGCTGATTGTCCTGCTTCGCATCGAGCAGAACTCGGCTCCCAGTCGATTTCGCCTGCTGCCAACCGGCGCGTACCGACTACGTAACGTGCTGGGCGCGGTGTCACTCACGATGGCACTGACCGTCGGCAGCACTATGGCCGTGGTCTACCTGCCGTATGTCGTCGTGGAGATCGGTGGGTATGCACCGATTGTCGGTGGCTACCTGAGTGCCGTCCTTGCCCTCTCTTGGACGGCGGCTTCCTTCGTTACCGCCTCCGCCGACCGCAAATGGCCGTGCGTTCGATCCTGGCGGGGGTAACCCTGGTCATTGGCGGGATGGTGCTTGCCGGCATTGCCCTCATCGTTTGGTCGATGATGACCATTGCGCTTGCGTTGATCCTTGTCGGTGGTGGGATCGGGGTCGCTTGGGCGCACCTTGCAAACCTAATGATGGCGTACGCCCGAGAGGGTGAACACTACATCTCTAGCGCCTTTATTTCTACGAACCAGATGATCGCGAATTCGTTTGCGTCGGCTCTCGCCGGGATGATTGCGAATCTCGAAGGGTTTGCCGATCCATCGCTCGGTTCGGCAGGGGTTGTCAGTGCGGTGGCGTGGGTCTTTTTCGCTTTCTCGTCGGTGGCGGCGGGTGCGTTACCGGTCTCGCTAATGTCGATCAGGCTGTCTTCCGAGTAATGGCGACTTCCAAGGTGACGCACGGTTCGTCAAAGCGCTCGATGACCAGCCCTGCCTCAACGATAAAATCGACCCAACCGCTTAGAGCACGATATGTTTAAGTTGAAGCACGCTCTTTCGTCATCCCCGGGCGCGTCCCGGGGATCCACGTGGATGACCGGAACAAGTCCGGTCATGACGCATGAATAACTGGTTCGACTTAATCAAATACCGCTCTACTATCCGGGTCGCTCAGTTGGGAGGCCAGAAGCAACCGACAGAACACTCGGCCGGTCGCGCATGACGTGCCACCACGCTGATAATTTCGGGTAGCGCGCCAAGGCTTCCGCACCTTCCGGGGCTATCGTGAAGTAGACCATCATCGGAGCAACGTGAAAGTCCGCCAACGACCAGATGTCACCGCCGGCTGCGGGACGACCATCGTCTGAAACGATGGTTTCGAGCGCATTGAGGACGCGGTGCGAGGCTTCAAGTCCTGTCCGTATCAACGCTTCATCCGGTTGTCGTCTTCTGAGAGGCGCAAACACGCGCTCCCCAGCGACTTGTCGCACCATTGATACGTACCCATACGAATCGATCACGGCAATGATCTGCGCCATTCGCGCACGATGACGTGGTTCCTTTGGCTGTAACGTTGGGCCGGGGAAAGCCTCGTCGATATATCGCGTGATCGCCTCGGTCTCGTAGAGGACGAAATCCCCGTCAACGAGCGTCGGTACCCGTTTGAACGGATGCAGGTCGAGGTACTCGATCGGCATATCCGGTGCGAACGGATCGACCTCGAAATGCTCGTAGGTGAGGCCCTTCTCGGCGAGAGCAATGCGGGCAACACGGACATAGACGCTGTAGCGAAATCCGTGAAGGACTAGCGCCATGCTGGCTCTCCACTCTGCCGGCCGGTCTTTGGCCATCGAGCAGGCTCGTTTAAAGGCGTTCGAGATCAATCGCAATGGCGTCGGACGACGCATCGGCTGGTCTCGAACAAACGGGACGCCGCGTCCGTCTAACATCGGTTGGCGATTGTCGGTAAATTGAACCGAGGTCACCGTCACCACCGTCTCGGCAGGGACAACCCACCGGCCTCGCGCGATCCAGGCCGGATGCCAATCCGAAACGCCGGTGAAACGCTCCGCGCGGATTTCGGCGGTCACCGCACAGCCATGCTGCCGAAGGGTCTCTGCGTGTGCGCGGTTGATCACGGGCTCGCTGTCGACGAGCACCCCGTCGCAGTCAAAGATGACGATGTCGACAGCCGCCGGGCTCAACGCTCCACCCCTGTCTCGCATAACAGCGGCCAGCGTTTCGGCCATTGCTTGCGGGCAAGCCGCGCCCGATAGATATCGAGTTTGTCCGCGAATGCCGGCGTCGGCCTGACGATCATGCCGAGGAGGTCGTCGACCCCGAATGGAGCGAGAAGATCGACCCGAGAACCGACCGACCGGACAGCAACCGCCGTGCAGGTTTCCGGCCAATGCCGCATCGCGTCGGCTGTATCCGCGTAGGGCGGATCGCCGTTCTGCACATGCATCCGGGCTTGATTTTTGACCGACCAGGGTTCGCCGGGGATCGCAGCCGCCAGTCCGGCTTCGATCGCGCCATCGCGCTTCGGGTCGATATCGCCGGCATCGAAATACACCACGTCGATGTCCGTGTCGGTCGCCGACCACGCGAACCCGTGCAGCGCGTCCCAGATGGGGTTTCGCACGAACCCGGCGCCGATCCAACAATCCGGCAGCGCCAGTGTCCCGACGGCGGCGAGCATCCGCATCATCGCCGGCTGCCGCTCAACGAACCGCGAAACATCAGCAGCCGTGCGCATGAGCCGGTTGCTCCCGATCGGCTTCACGGTTGCATCGCACCTCTTGCCATGTAAACCACCGCAATTCGGAATCATGAAGACCGCTTCTCACCCGCCGTGTCGGCCGGATGCTCAAAGGACGCCCTTCAGTCGCAACAGGCCGAATGCTGCGACGGTGGTCGCGTCTTTGATTCCGCCGTCGCGGATCATCCGTTCCACCTCGCGCAGCGGAAAGGCCGCTGTGACGAGGTCTTGTTCCTCGTGATCGAGATCGACGGCGCCGCGTCGCGGGCCCGTAGCGAGATACACATGATACCCCTAATTGGAATACCCGTACGCCGCGAAGAGATGTCCGGCGTGCACCATCCCGACGGCAACCAGGCCGGTCTCCTCCCGTAGTTCGCCCCGTGCCACGTCGGCGGGATCGGCTCCCGGCTTCTCCTCCCAGGCCCCTTGCGGCAACTCCCAGCAGCGGGCCTGGACGGGGTAGCGGCATTGTTCGACGAGATGGATGCGGCCATCGTCTTCGAGCGGAACGATCACCGCGAAATCCGGCTTCTCGACGACGCCATAGATGCCCTCCGAACCGTCGCGCTGGCGGATCGCGTCTTCGCGCACGCGCATCCAGCGGTTTTCGTAGACCACCCGCGTGCCAAGCGTTTCGCTATCAGCCATATGATCGGTCGCCCTCCTGGTCGTCCCAACGGTGTACTTCCTCGGGCCGCCGGGACGAACCAGCCGCGTGAAATCGCGGCGGCGGCGCGGGCGGCCTCTTTTGTCAGCCGCCGATAAACTTCGCTACGTCGTCCATTCGGGCGAATACGGCGATGCATCCGGCATCGCGCATAGCGTCGGCATGACCGGGACGGCAATGACTGCCGCCAACAAACCCGATGGCCGCCATCCCGGCCGCGAGCGCGGCAACGACGCCGCTGAGACTGTCCTCGATCACGAGACATCGTTCCGGTCGAATGCCGCGCTGCCGAGCCGCGTAGAGAAATAAGTCCGGAGCCGGCTTCCCCCGCGCGACCATCGCGGCGGTATAGATAT
>DASZZA010000387.1:0-3301 GCA_035545135.1 Lacipirellulaceae bacterium
AACCGCCTGCTTTTTTGATGCTACTTTGTGTTTGCCACTGCGCGCGTGGTGCATTTCCTCGCGCACGAACTCGCCTGCTTGCGTGGAACCGGATTTCCCTTCTTTTTGGGCGCGGTGAGCGCGCTGTAACGTTTTCTTTTCTGGCATATTTCACCTCCCAACGAACGGGCAGTCTCGTGGGCTGCCAAATGTTCTATTGGTCTAGATGCGGAATATACCGGATTACGTGACACTATATGTGCCGCGAGCGAAAGGTGATCGCGAGTGGAAACCCACGGCAGCATGCTGAGGCATGCGACATTCTAATGAACCGTACGATCGCGCGGATGGAATTGTTCGGCGGTCTTCGATTCGTCGAAATTCAATGCGGCAATGTCTTCGCCGAGTTCCAGCACGAGCAAACAGTCGTTCTCGCCGATGATGGGTCGGAGTTGTTCCAGGATGGCACAAGCGTTCCAATCGGACGTGATCAGCCAAGCTCCGTTCGTCAGTGCCACTGCACCCAGGTCTCGAAGTACGGCAAACAGGGCCGGCGCGTGGCGGGTCGGTTCGGCAAGTTCAAACGTAACGAGGTAAGGCCACAAAGCTCAGCGATATCTCCGTGCGAAAGAATGCATTCGCGAATGTGAGTCGAAAGCCGGAAGGTAACTTCTCACTCGGGGAATCACTGGTAGTACAAGGACTGACGGATATTCCGCTTCGTGCAGTACTGTTTGCTTCGCAATGACCCATTTTGTCTGGCTTGCATTGGGTCCATTGCTGTTGAGGTTGCGGTCATAACGCGGGAAGTTGCTACTGGAGATTTCCAACCGGATTCGATGGCCTTTCTCAAACACCCAACTCGTCACGCCAGCGTCGATATGCACCTGGTACGGCGCGTTCTTCTTCACGAATTCCGGTTTGGCTAATGAGCGACGATAGCGCAGCCGCGTAAGGCCATCTGTTACCAACAGCGGCCTGCCGTCGGGAAACACGTCTACCAGCTTGGCCGAAAAATCCGTGTCGTTCGCCGATGTCATTACGTAGAGCGTAGCTCCCACGGGGCCTGTTACCTCAAGGTCTTCTCGTAGAGGCGCGGATGTGTAGACGAGTACGTCCTGCCGCTGTTCTACTCGCGACTGGTCCAACGGTCCGGCCGGCGTCAGTTTCGGGTTGCAACAAACCGCGCCGCCGGCGGTGGGTACCGGGTTTGACGGATCGTAGACGAAATGGTCGGCGTCGCGATCTCGATCGAAATGGCGTGAAAGCTTCCCGTCGCCCGACGCGGTGTTGGCGTGTCCTTCGCTTTGCAAATAGTAAGGTGTGTAGCGCGTGCGAGCGAGCGGTCATTCGTGCTCTTCTCGCCACACATTGGGGCCCATGACAAAGATATGGAGCAAGGGCGAGCGATGTTCGGACTCAGCGGAGATTTTTAAGAACCGGTCGAACCAGGCCAGTTGCAATGTTCGGACGCGAGGTGTTGCGGCTGGGCCGAAATCGATTGTCGGATAGCGATGAATGAACGCGTGCGACCAGGGACCGATCCAAGTCTCGACGGCGGCGCCGCGCTGGGCTAAGTGAGAGAAGGCATCGAGATCGCTTTCTGCGTAAACATCGAACCAGCCGCCAATCGAACAAACTGCGGCCGTAATGTTCGGCAGTTGAGAGCGAATGCTGAGCGATAACCAGAATCGATCGTACGATGGATGATTCATCGGAACGCGCCACAACTGCAGCTTCGTCGTGGTGGCGGCGACATCGCTGGATGCCAACGGCAAATGGTGGATGTACGTTTCGAAAGATGGGCGGGTGTGGCCTCGCGGCGTCAGGTTTTCCGATAACCAAACAAGCCGGTGACCCAACTGCAGAGCGCCTCCCGGCGAGTAGTAGCGATCCATGTACTCGTCGTCGCCGGAGAGCAACGGGAAAATAGCCAACAAGTGTGGATTGCGCTCGACCGCGGCCCACCATTGTGCGATGCCGAGATACGACGCGCCGGCCATTCCCACACGCCCATCCGACCAGGGCTGTTTTGCGATCCAGTTGATGGTGTCGGCGCCATCCGGCCCCTCCTGGTTCACCGGCCCGAACGAACCACCCGACCCATAACGGCCGCGAACGTCTTCTAAGACGACGGCATATCCATATTCGGCAAACGCAATGTAGCCGCGCGTGCCTTTCGATTTGCGGCTATATGGCGTTCGCACCAGAATAGTGGGCCAGCGGCCCGCTCCGGGCGGAACAAACACATCGGCTTTGAGCACGACGCGATCGCGCATCGGAATGGAAACATCTTGAAATTCGATTGAGGCCGGGAGGGGAGTGGGCTGAAGTTCGCGGTGAGGCGTTTCCTGCGCCCCCAGATTGAGACAGACCGCGCAAGAAATGCAAAGAGACAAGCAGGTGACAAGCAGGTGGCGACCACATCGTCCCCACGCGAACCGGAGGGTCCGCCCTATAACATCGCTCACTGTCCTGAGCCGGCAGGTTTTGGCCGCGATCCAAACAATGCCGTCCCCACTCGGATGATGGTTGCGCCTTCTTCGATGCCCACTTCGAAATCGTTCGACATGCCCATGGAAAGCTCGTGCAGCGAATATTTCCGGGCCAATTCGGCGAGCTGCCGGAAATATGGCCGCGATTCTTCTGCATTTTCCGACCATGGCGGCATGGTCATTAAGCCCGTAACGCGGAGGTGCGTGCATCGCGACGCAGCGTCGAGCAACGCGGGAATTTGGTTTGGGCTGGTTCCGGTTTTTGCCGCTTCATCCGATAGCTTCACTTCAATGAGCGCGTCCATTTTCCGTCCGGAATCGCGGCAGGCCCGGTCGAGCCGCTCCATCAGTTTCGTGGAATCGACAGTATGAATCACTTGAAACAAGCTGGCCGCCAACGCGGCTTTATTCGACTGTAAATGTCCGATCATGTGAAACCGGCAGCCCGAGAGGTCGGCTAGTGCCGGGCTCTTACCGGAAAATTCCTGGACATAGTTCTCACCGAAATTTCGTAAACCGGCCTGGTACCCTTCGCGTATTACGTCCGCAGAGAATTTCTTGGTCACGGCCACTAAGGTTATGGAAGCGCGCTGTCGACCCGCACGTTGCGCGGCGGCGCCGATTCTTTCTTCCACGCGTTCCAGGCGAGCTCGTAGATTAAGGTCGTTCGTTGGCAAACCACTATCATAAAGGCGCATCTTTCGAAACTCCTGAGGAAGTTTCCGGCCTCGAAGCGGCCAGCCTGCTGAAGCAGATCGGTGAATTTTTGCAACGTTGCTCGCGCCCGGCCGTATTGGAGGCGGGAGACGAGCCGGTGCCGCTGCTTC
>DASZZA010000388.1:0-10260 GCA_035545135.1 Lacipirellulaceae bacterium
ACCCATGATCGCAGCCATTGATTGCGCAAATTGGTCGCCACCGGTTCCGATCGATGACAGGCCGTACATGCCAATTGCGTCGTAAATCATGCAAACGAGCGAGTACCCTATCCACCGCACAGGAACCCCGCGCGAGAATAGAAAAGGGATGATGCCGGTAATCAACGGCCAGCGCGGCAGGATGGGCCTGCCATGGCGGTCGACGCTCATCGGCTTGCCGGCGCGGCGCGCCTTTTCCATTGCACGGGCATACTCTGCTTCCTGCTCCTCTTCGTGGACCATCTTGACTGTCGGCCGGAGCACGACTGGTCGTTCGCCCGGTTGAGCGGCCGGATCAAGCACGGGTGTGAGGGCGTCTGCCGCCAAAACGGACGGCTTCGACGCCGTTTTTGGCGGCGGAGGTACCATGTACTTCGTGCCGCAATCGGGGCAAGCCAGTTTCTGGCCGACTTGGTTTGCCATAGGGTACATCATCGTGTCGCACGTACTGCACTTGACGGCGATGTATTTCGGTTGGGCTGCAAGAAGTTGACTCGGCAACGGCTGCTCGTCCGGCTCCCACAGTTCGTACTGTTCGCCTTCGAGAGCCGCGGGAATGTTTTTCTTCTTCGGTTTCGGCGGTGGCGGCACCACAGTGAGGGCGCCGCAATCGGCACATTTCATCTTTTTGCCGACATGCTCAGGACCTCCGTACATGCGGGTGCCGCAAACGTGGCATTCGAAGCCGATATACTGCGGCACTTCCCTCGGCGGCTGCGTCGCGGTCCCTTCTAACTTCACTTTTGCCGCATTACCGGCGGAGTCTGGCATCGGCACGACGAATGCCAAGTTGCAGCCTGCGCAGCGAGCGCGCCGACCGAACATGTCCATGCCAACGGCGAGCTTGGCCCCGCAACCCGGGCAGAAGACCACTGCGGTATCGGATTTGGCAGATGCCATGGGAATTGATGAGACGGACCAGTCGATACAGTTCGGTGCCACACCGCACGGAAAACTTGGTCGTTGTAGACAGTATAACGAGCCCGGATGCGCGGCGGACTACGCCTCATCCAAATTATCTCCCCCGCCGACTTCGCCGACTGCCCTTTTTTGGCAATAATTGGCGATTGACATCTCGTTTCACACGTTTACGCGAATACCTGATATGTGGCACGGCATCTTGGGACATGACGACGTCGTCGATCGGTTTCACCGGATTCTGGCTGCCGGCCGTTTGGCGTCAACGTATCTGTTCGTCGGTCCGCCGGGCGTCGGCAAACGGCGATTCGCCATAGAACTGGCACGTTCGCTTTTGTGTACGGAAACGCCCGAGGCAAGCCTCGAACCGTGCGGCCGTTGCGAGTCGTGCCAGATGTTCGTCACCGGGACGCACCCCGACCTTGAATTGGTCGGTTTGCCCCCGGGCAAGTCAACATTGCCGATTTCTCTTTTCGTGGGCGACGATGAGCATCGAAACCAGGAGGGACTTTGTCATCGAATCGGCTTGCGACCCTTCTTCGGACGGCGAAAGGTCGCCATTATCGATGACGCGGATCAATTTGGAATCGCCAGCGCAAACTGCCTGCTCAAAACGCTCGAAGAGCCGCCGCCAAGTGCGTTGCTGATTCTGATTGGCACCAGCCCCGCCCGGCAACTACCCACGATCCGGTCGCGCTCGCAAATCGTGCGGTTTCGCACACTTGATACGGAGACGATTGCGAAGATACTACTCGAGACGGGTACGGTGTCCGATCGAGCGCAAGCCCTGCGCGCGGCGGAATTCGGCGAAGGGAGTGTCGAGCGCGCCCGTGAGTTGGCTGATCCAATACTTTGGGAATTTCGCGACCAGTTTATGGCGTCGCTCAGCTCGGCGCAGCCAGACAGCGTGCGGTTGGGACGCAGCGTTCAAGCCTTTGTGGACGACGCAGGCAAGGAGGCGTCGCTACGTCGCGATCGCCTGCGATTGGTGATCGGCTTCGCCATGGAGTTTTATCGACTCGGGTTACGCACCGCACGGCCCTCAGGCGACATTATTCGAGCACTGGACGCATGTGTCACGGCTTTGGAACAAATCGATCGGAACGCAAACCTGGGCTTAACCATCCAACACTGGTGCGAGAAATTGGTAGGTTTTATCGGTTTATGCGAGCAGCGACGAACGACTTTTCGCGTTGCCCAACCTGTAGCGTGAGCCGAGGCGTGCAGCTATCCTCAAAACTGCGGGCGGTTCGGAAAATTGGCGGTAGTCGGCGGCCCTAGTGGTGTGCTACAGTTGTCTAACCAGTATCTAAGCCGGAGTGGGGGTCGTTCCTAAGGCGGCCTGTTCTATTGCTTTACGACGCGTGAACAGGGGTCGAATATACCGGGCCGGTGCTGCAGCCATCGAGCCTTTTCGCTGGGACTGTCGCCCACACGTTTGTAGTTGATTTGGGAGGTTAGTTGATCGTGATACGTACGTTGTTCCGTTCCGGCGCCGCGTTGCTCTTGGCGCTCCTGTGTGTGTCGACAGCCAGCGCGAGCGAAGCCGAACTGGTCCTTCCCGATTTTAGCCAAGGCCCAACGTTTCTAGGCGTTAGCGGTCGTTCACTGTTGCTCGTTGGGCTTGTCGTTTGTCTCATCGGCGCCGGATTCGGTTTGGTCGTGTTTAACAGACTACGCAATCTTCCCGTGCACAAATCGATGCGCGACGTTTCGGAGTTGATTTACCAGACGTGTAAAACTTACCTGCTCACGCAGGGTAAATTCCTGCTGTTGCTCGAATGTTTTATCGGCGTGGTGATGGTGATTTACTTCGGCTGGTTGCGAGGCAGCGAGTTCGGTGCATCGCAAGTGGCCATTATTGTTGGTTTCAGCGTCATCGGCATTTTGGGCAGCTACGGTGTCGCGTGGTTCGGAATTCGCATCAATACCTACGCCAATTCGCGGGCCGCGTTCGCCAGCCTCGCAGGCAAACCCTATCCCGTATATGCCATTCCGGTGCAAGCCGGCATTAGCATTGGCACGCTGCTCATCAGCGTCGAATTGGCGATGATGCTGATCATCTTGCTGTTCGTGCCGGGAAACTATGCGGGTCCCTGTTTCATCGGCTTCGCGATCGGCGAATCGCTGGGCGCCGCCGCACTGCGGATCGCGGGTGGAATCTTCACGAAGATCGCCGATATCGGCGCCGACCTGATGAAGATCGTGTTCAAGATTGAAGAGGACGATGCCCGTAATCCCGGCGTTATTGCCGACTGCACGGGCGACAATGCCGGCGATTCGGTCGGTCCAACCGCCGACGGCTTCGAAACCTACGGCGTGACTGGCGTCGCGCTAATTGTCTTCATCATGTTGGCAATTACGCCGCTTCATCTTCCCGCCGGTGTGTCGGTAAAAACCGCCACCGCCGATCAATTGCTGGCTGCACAAGCCGCTGCGGCCCCCATCGAAATCAAGCTGCTTGTGTGGATCTTTGTAATGCGCATCCTGATGATCGTCACTAGCATCGTAGCCTACGTCATCAACGAACGGACGGCCAAGGTACGTTACGAAAACGCCGACCACATGGACTACGAGAAGCCGCTGACCTCGCTTGTCTGGCTAACTTCGATTATTTCGGTCGCCATGACCTATATCGCGTCGATTCTGCTGATTCGCGATCTCGGCGACGGATCACTGTGGTGGAAGCTCGCAACGATCATCACTTGCGGCACGCTTGCCGGAGCAATCATTCCCGAACTCGTGAAAATCTTTACTTCGGTCAATTCGAGCCATGTCAAAGAAATTGTAGCGTCCTCGAAGGAAGGCGGAGCGTCGCTGAATATTTTATCCGGACTGACAGCCGGCAATTTCAGTGCCTTTTGGATGGGACTGGTAATTGCCGGCCTCATGGGTATTGCTTACGGTGTGGCCGTTTCCGGCGGCGCTTCCGGCGCCGGGTCGTTGGGAGCATTGATGGTCGCCCCCTCCGTGTTTGCTTTCGGCCTCGTCGCCTTCGGATTTCTCGGCATGGGACCCGTGACGATTGCCGTCGATTCCTACGGCCCCGTCGCGGACAACGCGCAGTCAATCTTTGAACTTTCGACGCTTGCCAGCCAGCCAAACGCGCCACGCGAGATCAGAGATGAATTCGGGTTCGAACCAGATTTCGAATCTGGAAAGCGTTTTCTCGAAGAGAACGACGGCGCCGGCAATACCTTCAAAGCAACGGCTAAGCCAGTGCTGATCGGCACCGCCGTCGTCGGGGCGACGACGTTGATCTTTTCGATCATCATGTTGCTCACAGACGGCCTCACCAATGTCGCCGCGCAAATGAATCTTTCGCTATTGTATCCACCCTTCGTCCTGGGTTTGGTTACCGGCGGCGCGGTCATTTATTGGTTCACCGGCGCTTCCACGCAAGCCGTCGTCACAGGTGCGTACCGAGCCGTCGAATTCATCAAAACGCATATCCACTTAGACAGCGCGGCAAAAAGCGCTTCCAGCGATGATAGCAAGCGGGTGGTCGCGATTTGTACTCAGTACGCTCAACGCGGCATGCTCAATATCTTTCTGGCTGTGTTTTTTGTCACGCTCGCCTTCGCTTGCTTGAACGAGTACTTCTTTATCGGCTACCTGATTTCGATCGCCGTCTTCGGCTTGTATCAGGCGATCTTCATGGCCAATGCGGGCGGCGCGTGGGATAACGCCAAAAAAATCGTCGAAGTTAATCTCCGCGAAAAAGGCACGTCGCTGCACGATGCGACCGTTGTTGGCGATACGGTCGGTGATCCATTCAAAGATACCTCGTCCGTTGCCCTCAACCCGATTATCAAGTTCACCACCCTGTTCGGTTTGCTGGCCGTCGAATTGGCGATCCACGTGTCACCCGGTTGGCGCATCGTGTGGACCATCGTACTGTTTGCCGCCGCCCTGGCTTTCGTCTGGCAGTCCTTCTATGGAATGCGGATTTCAAGGGCTTGATCCAACACTCCATTGTTCGGCATCTTCCGGCCAAAGCCTCCATAGCATCGGTCTGCTTTGCGCAACTGGATCGATCCGTCGAGAACGCATACCGGTGCTTTTTTCACTTCCTTGGGCGAGTCGCGGTCGGCGTTTACGCCGGCACAAGCGGACTGTAGAATTGTCGGTCTCGCACATTGGGAGAGGTGGCTGAGTGGTCGAAAGCGCCGGTTTGCTAAATCGGTGAAGGGGTCAAACCCTTCCGCAGGTTCGAATCCTGTCCTCTCCGCTCGCTTCAGTTTGTCCGCAACTGCCGCGCGGTCGGCTCGAAATGGCGGCCCGTCCAAAATCTACCACGGACGTCGATAAGCGAAGCGATTTCAATCCGGATGCGTGACTTTCACGACGAAAGATCAACGGTCCACGCACCGGCGACGTAAGAGTCAATGGCAACCCGCGCCATATTGAACCACCGCGTGGCGCGATCGAGAATGTGGCTGTCCGAGGTTGCAACAATGTGGCTCGCGTGGCAGAGAATAGGGTCGGCCGTTGGCGTTAGCTCAACCGTCCAGTGCCAATTTCGACTCGCCGAAATTTCCTCCAGCAACATTTTTAATCGTCCGCTATTGGAGACGGGTTGATCGAGCAACCAATGGCAGCCCGAAACGTTCCAAGTCGCCGCCAGCTCACCGAGGAAATTAATCGCGGGTATCGTCTCTGCCACGCTCCGATACGACCCGTGCATGCTGGCCATATCGCGATAGCAACCATCTTGCGCCTTCAGAATGACGCCGCCGGAAAGTGCCGCTTCGATGGAGGTTAGCACATTGTATCCATCGATCCATAACGCGTGTCCGGCAAGTGCGGCGACGGATACTTCGTGCCGCTGCCGACGCGACTTGGCTTCTTCTCCGCAGGCACAGCGGGCGACTGCGATTCTTTGGCGAGCATCCAGCAAATAGCGGTCTCCCACGATTTTCAGTGCCGATGGCGATGCGTAGCCCCGGCTCAGCAACCAACTTAGGTCGCGCGTAGCTTCGCGCAGCTTGGACAAGTTTTCGAACGCAAAGAGTCGCGAGTCCTCCGGATGCGAGCCGCGATGTTTGCGATGGTCTGGCACTTTCTTGCCTGTCATCGGGACGCGAGAGCATGCAGCCACGGACGTTTAGCCCTGATTCTCTTCGTCCTCGTACTGCAAGTCGAGGAGCGCATCCCAGGCATCGTCGTACGACCGGTAGGGGCCCGCATCAACCAGGACACCCCCTTGGCTGGCTGCAGCGTCTTCAGGGCTTTGACCCGCCTGCAGTTCGACGACAGTCAATCCGTCTGGAAGCTCAATTATGACGAAGTCGACCATAAGAAACCTCGTTTCATTGTGCTACGAGCCGCTGTTCGTTATTCGATGCATTACATTACCTGATTGGCTGAATTCATCGATTGGATCCGAGCCTACACTCGTGTTCCATCGATATTCTTCGCCAAGTCCCTACGTCGCCGGTTGCGGAAACCCAATTTGAGATCGAATTTGTCTCAATCACACGAATGCAGACGCTCACGCTTTCGACCGCGACCTCTTTTGCACGCGACTTATCAACGACTGCAAACCGGGCGAGCGGTATATTTTTCAAGGAGGCGGTAAAGCGTTCGTCGACTAACTCCAAGTGCTCGGGCAGTTTCCGATTTATTTGCGTGGTGTCGCCGATACGTTTCCAGCACGTGTCGCCGCGTATGGGTGAAGAGATCAATTTCATCACTCGCTCCCGATGTCCGGCGCGAGTGCGCTCGATCAATTACTTCCGGCGGCAGGTTTTCGACGTGGATACTGCCGTCGTCAGCAAGAATCTTTGCTCTGTCGATGGCGTTTTGCAACTGACGAATGTTGCCGGGCCAGCTGTATTTCTCGAGCGCGGGCATTACACCGGGATCAAGGCTCCAGTCTGGCCCAGCAAAGTGTTTAACGAGATCACTCAAGTCACCGATGCGCTCGCGCAGCGGCGGCAGAAAAATCGTAAGCGTGTTGATGCGGTAGAAGAGATCTTCTCGGAAACGTTTTTCCTCCACCTCCTTGAGTAAATCCCGGTTGGTCGCGGCCAATAATCGAACGTGAACTCGCCGCTCTTTGACGGAGCCGACGCGACGGAGTGTTCCATCTTCAAGCACGCGTAATAATTTCGCCTGAAGGCCAACTGCGAGTTCGCCAATTTCATCGATCAATAGTGTTCCCTGATCCGCCACCTCAAAGAGTCCCTGCTTCGTGCCGACGGCGCCGGTAAATGCGCCCTTTTCATAACCGAATAGCTCGCTTTCCAGAAGGGTTTCAGGCAGCGCGGCGCAGTTGATCACGATTAACGGTTTATCAGCGAGCGGGCTGGCCTCGTGTAATGCACGAGCCACAAGCTCCTTTCCAGTACCGCTTTCGCCCTGAATAAGAATTGGTTTCTCTGTCGGACCGACGCGACCAATGAGTCGATAGACTTCTTGCATTTGCGCCGACTCACCAATTATTTGCGGCGGAGTTTGTTGTCGCCGTAGCGCCGCCCGGAGCTGCTGGTTCTCTTTACGCAATTGATGTGTTTCGTAAGCCTTTCGCACGAGTCGGTCGAGTTCCTTAAAGCTAACGGGCTTAGTTAAAAACTCGCGGGCGCCAAGTTTCATGGCTTCAACGGCCGCCTCGATCGTCGCTTCACCGCTGAGTACGACAACTTCGCACTCCGCGCCCCGCGACTGTAATTCCTGGAGTACACCCAATCCGGAAAGGCCTGGCATCGCTAAATCCAGCACCATCACGTCGAACGCTTTCTGTTCAATTAAGTCCAGTGCCTGCAGCCCGTCGTCGCATTGCTCGACATCGTCGCCATGGCGCGCGAAGTACTCCGCCATGTCTTTCCGCAGTTCGCCATCGTCATCCACCAGCAATAAATGGAGCCTGTGTTTTTTGATTGCTTGTGTCATGTTGCGACCGCCGATTCGAAATCAAGGATTCGACCGCACAATTGTTCGACCGCTTTGGGAAGACGGTCTCGCAACCGCCATACCGTCGCGGCAATTTGACAACGCGGCCTGCTGCCCTGCTGAATCACGCCATTAAGCAGCGAACCAGACTTACAATCGGAGCCTACAAACCGCTTAGCGCGCTAAAGAGACACACATCGCGCGCTACACAGCACATCCGTCTTGGCGTTGGACTACCGGCTATTCGCCAAATGCCTCGCCGCTGTGGTCAACTGAGTGGACTCGAATTTGCTGCCTTTTTTAAGTACCGGTAAGTACCGAGATCAGGTCACGGAGCATGTCATGTCTGTCGGGCGAATTTGCGTGCGAGAAGTTGACACGGCAAAAGCTGATGAACTAGTCGTCATCGTTGCCGAACAGATGCATCAGCAGGCCGTCGGAACATTGGTTGTTGTGAATAAGGCGTCACAAGTCGTCGGAATTCTCACGGATCGCGACTTGGTGTCGCGAGTCCTGGCAACGGGCAAAAGGCCCACGGAAACGGCAGTACGCGACGTGATGACCGTCGCGCCTAAAACGGTCGGCATGGAAACTCCCATTAAGACCGCCCTGTTGATTATGCGCAGCGGCAGATTTCGCCGACTTCCAGTTGTTGATGCCAGCGGCCGATTGTTGGGCCTCGTTACGCTCGACGACGTACTCATGCTGCTGGCCGAAGAGTTTACGCAGATTGGCCGCCTGCTGAAGCGAGAAACGCCACAAGCGGTAGCCGAGAATCAAGTTTTTTCGGGCATTTCGCGATTGCAATGCGATGCCCGACCAGTAGTGGGAGATTAATTATGCCCGGCACATCGCCAACCGAGATGCATCGTGACCACCTTGCGTGGCGAAACGAAGATGCCTTATGGCGCGACGAACTCTCGATATGGGAGCACGAAATAAACCAAGCCATAAAGGACCTGCCTCGTTTGGAGAGAGCGCTGCGAACGCACAAAGAGAGACTGCAAAAATACGCAGCATCGATTCGCCTCCATGAACAGGACTTCGCCAGCCACGAACATGCAATTGCGGAGCGCGAACGGGGAGAAGCACCGGAAGAGCTCGTTTCGCAAGTGCAGGAGCATGGGCGCGAAGCCGAACGACACATCATGCAGCGACATGCGCACGAACAGTTCAAAAGAGAGCAATACATGCTTATGGCCATGTGGAAACTACTCTTTGGCGCTGTGGCTGGCGAGTCGGCAGGTAGCCGGCCGCCAAAGTAATGGGGCGTGATTGCGACAAGTGGTTTGAACCGACAGCAGCGTTGAGATTGTCGGCATCGACGAGCTGTCGTCCGTGAGTAGTTGCGAATTCAATAGCTGGACAAAGGAGATACTGCCGTGGCCCGAAATCAACCGAAAAAGGAACCGAAAGGAAAACAGCCGAAGTTCGTAAAACAGCCGGGCAAGGTTAAACCCAGCCCCGCTGCAGCTTTGCCCCATGAACCCGGAACCTTGCCAGCCAGTGTCGATGTCGTAGGAGTTCTTCCCGAAGACGTTCACGCTGAGCCGGAAATCACGGAAGGGCATCCGGGCTATGAAGAAGCGGGAGCCTCGGAGATTCGACCGTTCAAGCCGTCCAACAGCAACAAGCCGAAATGATCGTGGCTCCCGGAGTGTCTTAAACGATTTGAGAGCTTTCGGAACTCATTTGGCCGCGCCCGAGCTCTTTTCGGGTCCGCCCAAGGCGCGTGCGCCGTCATAACCCCGCGCGTGGCGAATGCAACGTCGGATTGCATCAATCGTGCACAAGCAGGCCATCTACCACATCATTCGACTCAATTCCAACTATCTCTCAATGGCGCCGACACTGTGCTCGGACCGTGGCGAGTAAGACGGCTTTGATACCAACCAGTTCGAGGGACTGTTTCTAATTCCCTCTTCGAGGGCCGGCCAGTTGCTGACTCATCTACGCCTTGGTAAGTTAATTCTTAGCGCCTATTCCAGAACGCTCTCCCTTTGTGAGAGGGCAGCGTGAGGGTGCCTTATTCGCCGGCAAATCACCCTCACCCCAACCCTCTCCCAGGGGGAGAGGGGGTAATGGGATAAGCTCTTAGTACCATATAGTACTTCAACCTGTACAACTGAGGGAGGCAGCGGGAAGCACATGATTTATACACCAGCCAAGGAAGCAACCGATTCTCTCGGCTTTGATAATTTCACTGTGAGCAATTCGAAATAGCTCGATCTCGCACGCCGCTGTGCCAGCCGTCCCCCAGGAGCGAAAATGCCAACGTTTGGCTTTCTGATCGACAACCGCAAGTGTATCGGTTGCCATGCGTGCACCGTAGCGTGTAAGAGTGAGCACGAGGTGCCCATTGGCGTCGATCGCACCTGGGTGAAATACATCGAGAAAGGCGAGTTCCCC
>DASZZA010000389.1:0-3254 GCA_035545135.1 Lacipirellulaceae bacterium
CCTGCCTGGTCGTCGCAGGCAAGGTGCCAGCAAATAGATTCACACCTGACAACAGCAATCTGTCGCCATTTATGCAGCGTCTAGCTCGCGCGCATGCCAACTGTATCGAAGGGCTGCCATTGTTCCTGGCAGCGATCCTGCTCTCCGCTTCTGCGAGCCGAGTCGCGAGATTGTCATCGAGCGACTCGCGCGCTTCTACCGCAGCCTGGTTCACCTTCTCTCGTGCCTCAGCTCGATGGCCTGCGCGCGCTCGCGCCGACGCGAGCTCCCCCTCGTATGCGCTCAGCGCCGCATTTGATTCCTCCTTTAGCTGCATCGCTTGAGCAAGATCACCTTCGATCGTGTTCTGCCGAGCATCGATAAGGCTTCGTACACGTGGCAGAGCGATTCGTGAGATGGTGACATAGAGGAAAGCGAAGGTGATAGCCAGCCACACTAGCTGGGAAGCGAACGTCGAATGATCGAAGGGCGGAAATGCGCTCTTGTGTACGCTACCATCGACCGCCGTATGGGTGGCGGTGTTCTCGGCGTTACCTCGATTTCCAGCCACGCAACTCTCCAGCTGCTGTCATACATGCGGCCGAACGGAAGCGACACAGAATGACGAGGGCTTCGGCTCAATCGGGTAATCAAATTTAAATGGGAGCTATGGAGTGGATGAGGGGGTATTAAGGCGACGAGCCTGAGATTTTGGAGAGCAAGATACGTTCGCTTTGGTATTTTTGCGGAACGCCGCGCGCTGCTTGGCGTTGATGTTCATCAACTTGATCCTAACGACATGGTGCGAGGATTTGGTCGGTCCTCTAACGTTGCGCGTACCAAAGGGAAAAACAATGACAGACGGTGCTTTCAACTCTCCCACCATCCAACTTCAAAGGGATCAACGCGGTAAGATTCGGCTGGACAATCCTATAACCTCATTCATAGCGCTAATTCTGCTAGGTCTTTTGATCGTTCGCATTCTTTACAAGCACGTTCGCTTGTAAAATTATTGAGTGATCTGGCTGTTCAAACTGCCCACCTATCTAAAGATCGACGCGAGCCACAATTTCGGCAGGTCGGACAGGAGAACGACGATCGCGATTGCAACGATTCTTGCGAGCGGTCCGCTGGCAACAAATTCGAACCATCGTGTCTTGAACCTGGGAATCTCTGATTGATAATCCCGTGGGCGCAACGCGAATGTCAATTCGTTGGCTTGACGGAAAGGACGTGCCGTCTAGGGCATCAGGCGTTTTTCCAGGTGAAACAGGAGATACGGGGAGATTCCGCCCGGGCAATGTGTTCCCGATACACGGAAGGCGTCTCTTCCAGTAGAAAGCAGAAAAAGCGGCACGTCTTTATAGGACGAGCCGAAATTCAGTAATTTGTGTGCAGAGGTTTAATGTTCGGTGCAGACCTTTGTGACGGCGGATTCGGCTTCGCTCTTGGTCTTGTAAACGCTGTTGGCGGCCACAGTGACGGTCGTAGTAGTCGGCTTCGTATCGACTACCGTGCATTTCTTGGTGGTGGCATCGCGCACGATATAGAACTCCGCTGCGCTAGCGGCCTGAATGCCGAGACCAAGACCAAGCATAGCAAAAGTGCCGCAGACGATGAGCTTCTTCATTCACTACCCGCCCCCGCGGCGATCGGCCGACGGTGCCGCTGGAAATACGCGAGCTGATCCGCGAGATAAGTAGCGCCAATCCACTCATGGGAGCGCCACGAATTCATGGCGAGCTTCTCAAGCTCGGCATCGGACAGACCAGAGTGGCCACGTATATGGCCAGGCGGAGAGGCCCGCCATCCCAGGGTTGGAAGACATTCCTCCGCAATCATGCCGACGGCATCACGGCGATGGATCTGTTCGTTGTGCCGACCCGACGATCTCATTTCGCTTGCTCTATGGTTTGTTAATCATGGGGCCGGTCGACGACAGGTCTTATGGTTTGGCGTGACCGCGCATCCGACCGCAGAATGGATCGCAAATCTGATCACGCAAGCGCGAGCGTCAGTCAGCGATCCGGCGGCCTAAGCTGGATGCGATTGTCCGCCATTCCTTGGGTTTCTCATGCTACCATCAAGCGGCTTTAGAAGATTATTGGCGTCGAGTCATGATCCGAACGCCATGTCCGCTGCTTTCACTGGTACCGTGCGCAAACGCCTGCCCGCCAGCGCACACAACGCCGGACGGCTCGACGAGTCTGGCGAATGGTAGTCCTTGCGACGCAAACACCGTTGACCCGTGTTCTCCCTAGCCCGCATGCGGCGGCGACGGGTGTGATCATGCTTTCCGACGGAGTAAGCGGAGCTGGCGTCATACCCTGCGCCGTGGTTCCAACCAATAAGACAAAGCTCGCTACGGCAAACCACCTGATCATATGCACCTCCACTTATGGACCCGTTCCGTAAATCGACTGCTCTGATAAATACTTGCTGAGCGCTTTGCTTGATGTCTGCGATCCGGGTACTGATGGAACGCCGACGACAACTTTGCTAGTATACGAGCTTTTCGTCTACGCACCTTGATATGGATCAACATGGCTTCACAGCGATTAGTCCTTCGGTACCATGAGCAGATTCCACGGTACGGGTGACCGGCGGACAGAGCCGTCCGAATTGGCAACGCGTAGGATAGGAGCTATTCTTGAGGAAGCGGATCGAAGCGACCTCACAAGCATTTACTCTTGGTGCCGAGGACGCCAACCCGCCATGAGGGACGACGGGGCGCTATCAATTTCTGCGGGAGACTCCATCGGACCGTCACGCCATGACGGCTGAGGAGATACCGCACTTGCGTTCCGGGCTGTGCCAGGGGGCTTCGCCGGGCGTGGCGCTGTCTGTGCTGCGGCACGGCAAGGCAAAACCTTCGCCGCTACGGATCATGTTATCCGAGGGATCCAGCACGTCGGCGCGGGAGGCGATCACGATCCTCGGGATGCAGGGGCATCATGTCGAGGTGTGCGATCCAGATCCGCGTTGTCTCGGGCGCTTCTCGCGGTTCGTGCGATTTCATCGCTGCCCGGGCTTGGGCGTCGATCCGGTCGGCTATGTCACCTTCGTCCTAGAACTCCTCGGGAAGCGGCGCTTCGACGTTCTGCTGCCGATCCACGAGCAGGGATATGCGCTTTCGAAATTCCGCGAGGCGGTCGAAAACCATGTCACGGTCGCACTGCCGTCGCACGCCGCGTATCAGAAGGCGCACAGTAAAGCCTCCTTCAGCCGGCTCCTGAGCGAGCTCGGCCTGCCGCAGCCGCGCACGCAGCTCATCA
>DASZZA010000390.1:0-2366 GCA_035545135.1 Lacipirellulaceae bacterium
AGCATCGCGTTGTAGCCTTCGGTTCGCACCTTAACAGCCAAGGACCGGCCCATGGCGAGATCGTAGCCCGCTTGCCAGCGAGGAGTTATTAGCTTTTCGCGGTCACGTTCCCCTTGACGCAAAACACTTACCAACTCCTCAAGCTTTGGTTCGAGCTTTGCCGCAGTACGTTGGGCAATTGAAAGGCTTCGGGCAAATTGGGCATCGTCGAGTCGAGGAAACCGTTGTCGAACGTGTTCCATTTCAGTCGTCGCCGATAGCCGCGCGGCTTCGACCAACGCGGCACGGGCCCTGTTCGACTTCAGCAGTTCCGAGTACTGCTTAGCTGACACATAATCGGGCCGGTAATTCCGCATCACACGTTCGTCGAAAAACCGTGACATGTACGTAGACATCGCGGCCGTTTCCCTTGGGTGAATCGTCTTGCCGGTTACACGGTTGGGATGCACGGTGAAATAAAGCCCGCCCGTTTCATAAGCCAATCGACTCAAGCCAAACGGGCCGAAACCAGAGTCGATTTGCACCTCGTCTTCCTTTCTGCCGTTGAAGAGCAGCATGATCCGCTCGGGCATGAGCGACTCGGGACCCTGGTGCACCGGTGCTTTTTGTGGGGTTTGATCGAAGCGCGGATCAGGATCAATCCACTTGACGTACGCTGTTTCGCGGCCAAACGGTGCGGGTACGCCGATCACGTACACGGGCATTTCGTATTTGCGGCACAGATCAACAGTTGGATCGAGTGCATCAATGTCGTCGCCGGCTTCGTCGGTGAACACGACGATCATGACATTGCGCCGCGGTGATGACAGCCGAAAATGCCGATACTTCTCCGCCAAATAACCGACTGACTGAAAGACGTTCTCCCGCCCATTATCCTTCGGGTCATCCTTGATAGACCGCACCGCAGCCTTGATCTTCTCCAGGTCGTCGGTCGGTTTGGGTGTAATGAGATCGATCGAATTGCCGAACTCGGCCACCACGGTAAGTAGCGGTTGCTGGCCGTGATGTTTGAATGCTTTGTTGCCGGACTTCTGAATAATTCCCAGTTCCTTGTAAATCCGGTCAAACCGTTTGGCAATCGATTCGCGCTGCGGCTTCAGGCTGCCCGATTGATCGAAGAGCCACGCGACTAATGTGGAGTGCTCATCAAGCGACAAGAGAATCTCGTGGGTAATTCGGTCGACGGCGCCCATAGCGCCGGTCGTGCCGACGCCTCCCGATCCTTTGATGATCAGATTTTCCGGCAGATTCGGACTTTCGATTATCGTGCGATCGATATCTCGCAGCCCAATGCTGCCGACCTGAGTCAAGAGCGGTCTCACATGATACTCGATCTTCGACTCTGGTCCTTGCACCGGTGCGGATGGCCGTGCCGCATCCAGTCCGTACTGGCTTAGCGCACCAATCCGGCCATGTGCATCGGGCGAGAAATGAAATTCCTGTGGCTCGACCGGTTTCTCTGGCTTGTCCATCGGCACGATCGATAACGAAACGCGATTCCGAATCGGAAGATACAGCGGAATCATGACCAGCGCGACTAACGCCGCCATATGGAATGCCAAACTGAATAGCCACGCGGGCGCGCCGCGCAGAATCGCGAACGGTCCGAACCAGGTCTTCGGCTTCCACCAAATTCGCCTTTTCTCGACCGTTGCCACGTCGTCAGTTCCCGAATCGCCCGCAGGCCGCGATGCCATATCGGCGTCTTCCGCTATTTTCAATAATATTAACTGTTTGGGCAACTACGAGATTTCGGCCCACGTTGGTAAATTGCAGGATTCAACATTTCTCGCTAATCGCCGCCTCGCTGTTTTACTTATAATGATAAAGGCCATACTTTGCGTTCCGTCCGTTTAAGGAGGCTGGGCATGACCACCTGCCGACAGTTTATCTGCCGCTTCATTGTGATCCTCGCGGTTATCCTAAGTATTCAATTGGCCCGTCGAGCTGCAGCACAAACTTCGACGCCGGGTGAGCCTGTTTCACTCGTTACGCGAGATGGCGTGCAACTTAAGATCACCTACTTTCCCGGCGCTGCGCGCAAGGGTACCCCGCAAGCCAAGCAGACGACTCCTGTGGTATTTCTTCACGATTACAAAGGCACGCGTGCGGTATTCACACCATTAGTTCAGAAGCTGCTGACTCCGGCGAACGACAATTCCGAAGGTCCATCGTTCGCCGCAGTGACGGTCGACCTGCGCGGCCACGGCGAAAGCATCAAGCAAGCTTTTGCGGATGGAACGCAGGTCGATTTAGATGCGGCCAAACTCAACAAAGGCGACCTGGTCGCGATGGCTACAGCCGATATGGACGCTGTGCGAAGCTTCCTGGTGGACAAGAACGATGCAGGCGAGCTGAATTTGAAT
>DASZZA010000391.1:0-4190 GCA_035545135.1 Lacipirellulaceae bacterium
GGGACATGGGCGGTGCGCTTCAACCGGTTTCGCGGTGAGATGGGGCGTCCGTTCCAGGGGCGGTACAAAGCGCTGCATCTCGAGCCAGGGCACGCTCTGGCGCAGGTGGCGCATTACATCCACCTGAACCCGGTGCGGGCACAGGTGGTGAGTGCGGATCGGGTACTGGAGTACCGTTGGAGCAGCCTGCCGCGGTTCATGGGCAAGGATCGGCCGCCATGGCTCGAGGGCAGAACGGTGCTGCGGGAAAGCGGGGGACTGCCGGACACGGCCGGCGGCTGGCGGCGTTACGTCAGTTACCTCGGGGTGCTGGCGGAGGAGGATCAGCAGCGCCGGGAAGAGCGGTACGGGCGGTTGAGCCGGGGCTGGATGATCGGCTCGGCGGAGTTTCGCGATGGTTTGCAGCAGCAGTTGGTGAAGCAGATGAAGACCCTGGAGCGAGTCGAGTGGGCGGGCGCCAACACGGGGGCGAACCGGCAGATCCGGGAGCAGTTGTGGGAGCAGCGGCTCCAGAGACTGGCCAAACTGCTGGCAATCGACCTGAAGCAATTGCCGCCGCGGCGCTCGGCGGCGGCGAAAGTGGAACTGGCGGCGGCAATGAAGGCGACGACATCAGTCTCGAACGGCTGGCTGGCCGAGCGGCTCCAGATGGGCCTGCCGGCGAGCGTCAGCCAGTACATCCGGCGGTTTCGGCTGGCCGGCTCGACGGAGGCCCACCGGTTCAGAACCGCGCTGTCAAGAATCAACACATGACCCCTTTGGATCGCGTCCAACGCTTCGGTCGCGTTGATTTCGCCACCCGGAGTGTGAAGGACAAGATCGAGGCCTTTCTTGCGGTCGAGCTTGTTGATGACCGTCATAAACCCGGTCATCTTGCTGTCGTTAATCTCGAAGTCCGGAGTTCGAAGGCCGGGCTTTTGCAGCCAACCAGAGTAGAACGCGATGACGTTTCGGCCGGTCAGGGTATGGAGGGCAGCTAGATACTTCCGCCGCACCCCGTCCAAGTCGCCATTCGACTGGCCAACCTCAGCAAGTATTTCAGACCAATTCGCCACGATTGATCGCGGGTGCGATCATAACGCCGTGATTGGCGCTATCCGTGGCGACGCTATAAACGACTTGGGAGCAATTGTCGGTTAAAAGCACACCGTAAGGCCCGCTATACGCCGCTGGCATGCGCATTTCGACGCTGCCGTAAGTTCGGGCGTCGGTACGACCGGAGTTGAAACCGACAGAACCGACATCTCCCGGGCTGGAAACAAGGGGGCGCATGGACATGTGAGTGATGGAAATCATTTAAGGGCAAGGCAATCAAATTTACGCAGGCCGTCCGTTGCCGATAAACCTTACCCCAAACCCCAATTCCCGGCAATCGGATCAATTCCGCTCTGGTTTAGGGGAAATCAGATGCCGCCATGGGTTGCGCCGCTTTGAGCGGCAACACCGCCGCCACACCTCGGCGCTGCGGTATCGGGCTAGCCTTGGCGACGGAGGGCCCAGATTCGCGAACACATTCGGCTGCGCCGCCGCTCATGGCATGCGCTGTCGGTTCTCACTGTCCCCCCGTCATTTGTCCGTGGTTCTGAAAACGCTCTTTTCCCTTCGTCGTAAATTCCTCTGAGTCGAGAGCGTAGAGTCGTTCCCAGATCGTTCCAGTATGGCGAATCTCTAGCTCTTGGAGGTCGAATACCGCCGGTCCGAAACGTGCCGGTTCCAGACTTGCCCTCCGTTCGAGGTAGTTGACGAGTTCCATGACCTGGTCCGGCAGGTGCCACACCTTGTCGAATTGCTCTATGCTGTTTTGTGTTAGGATTTGCGCACCGCGCACCCTGCCGCCTCCGTCCAGTTTGGGAATGAGCTGAAGCAGCTCTTGCTTGAAGCGAATCATGGTCAATTCGCTGATCGGGAGCGCCTCGGGCAGGATTGCAATTGGCAGCACGCAGTCGACCCGGAGACGCTCGCCATCGATCGTGATGCCTTCGCTGGCGACTTTTTCGGCGGCCTCGATCGCCTTCTTAAGGTCACTCACGACGATTGCAGCCAGCTTGGCGGGAGTCGCCTCGTACGTCTCCACGCGGCTAAGCCAATGGTGATTGGATTCGCAGACAATCGCGGTATTGCCAATGACCACCACCGCATCGCGCTCCTTGCCGGGCACCACGTTTTCCCCGAAAAGATATCGGGCATCTGGCCCAAATAGATTTCTGAGCCACCAGCGGATGTAGCCTTCAAAGAGGTATCCGCATTCAGAACGCACTTGAGGCCAGCTCCGCGCCGAACCGGGACGGCGGGCCAGATCGTCGAGCAGATGCATCCATCCCCGAAAATACCTTTGCACGAAGAAACCGTGATGAAGGATCACGAAGCGCGTCGGACCAATCCGCATTAGTTGTCTGCGCAGGAGTGCATTCGGCCCATATACGGCGGAATTCCAACTATTCGGCGGAGTCTCGGCACGGAGCGAATCCAGATCGATGGCGGCGAGCTCGATTAGTCGCACGAAGGACTGCCGCGCCTCGGGCTTTAAATGCGCCAGGAATGTGGTGAGGTCGAACGTAAGCTTCTCCCACTCCGGATGCTCCAGCCTAAATTCGAGGATGGTTGCCATGAGCCCGAGAACGGTGAATCGGTATTCCTCCGTGCTGATCCCGGTTTGTTCCTGGAACCACTCCGCCGCGGTCTTGCCGCACTTCTCGACCAACACGTCGCTGATCGCAGGAATCTCGAACATTGCATACAAGCGCAGGCGATCTTCGCCTGTGACGTCGTAGCGATTCGCCCGAAGCTGGTTCCGGGCAAACTCCTTGAATTGCTCGTCGTCCATTCGCTCGAAATCGGGAAGCGGCGGCCGCGAGCGTTCTGGGGCGAGATGCGTTTGGAACGATAGGAGAATTCGCCCGAAATGCTCGGTCGTACTCGGGGGCCAGACCTTCGCTCCACTGCTGCGATGGCAGAATCGAAGGCAGGCATTGGTCATGGCCGCACACGCCCACGGGGATAGCGGCCGGAACGGCCCAACGGTTTGGGGGAGTTCGCGCAGGGTCAAACGGCGCACTCGGCCCTGGACTTTCGGAGCGAAAAGGAACCCATAGAGATTGCCGAGGTGCTTCAGGTTCTCAGGTGAATTGAAATCCTTCAATTTCTCGAATCGCATGGCCACTTCGTTGAGAATCGCCATGACTTGCAGCGCGGAGTCCAGGTTCGTCTGGGCCAACAGTTCCTTGGCTACAGGAAAGCGAAGGTCGGTCCGATAGATACCTTCGGTGCGAAGGATGCTGATGACTCCCCCTTTAATGCGGTCGGCAATATGCTTTTGGATAGGAGTGCGTGACATGACGCGGCGCGATGGGTCGATTTGATCGCGGAAAGTTGGTTGCTGCAATTGGGAAAGCCCGGCGTTTGTGCGCGCTGGTGCTACGGGCGCGCCTAGGGCATGTACTCCTCGTGCATCGTGGCTGCTCAAGACGCACTGGCGCCGAGTGCGCATAGGTAGACTGCACTGTCGCTCATTCTGGCTATATTTCGAGATGGCAAAAACGCTATCTGACGAAGACATCGACACGATCGCTTGCCGGATCATCGAATTGGTCGGCGCACGGCTTGGGGGTATGGACAATGGTACGATCCGGCAGGATAGGTAACACTTTATCCGGAGTGATGGGTTACACATATCGCCACGATGCCGTGGCCGACAGTAACCCCAATGGAAGAGAGCATTCGTTGCGTTACATGGGCCGGATTTAATTCGCGTCGTAGGAATCGATGTGAATCGCGTCGTAGGATTTTTGGGCGTTTTCCCCCGGTGTCGTCCGAAAAGGTTGCCGGCGGGGTCGTAGTTTTTGAGCGCGTTGCGACAGCGGCGCCAGAGTGCGTCGGCCGATTGGTGGATCCGCTCAGAAGAGCGGCAGTTGGTCGGGATCGGATGGGGTGGATGTGGTGGCGCGCGGGAGGCGATGCGCTTGCGCGAGCGCTTCGATCTGGCCGGACTGAACGACGGCTCTTTCGGCGAAGCGTCGCGCCCCAACCAATCACGTCGCGTGAACCTTCGTCCAGGTGTCGACGGCGGCGCGGATCGCGCGGGTATGATCCGGGGTGCTGCCGCAGCAGGAACCGACGATCGACACCCCTGCGTCGAGGACGTCGGATACGCCGCGAGCCATGTCGGCGGGAAGCTGCTTGTACACCGCCTT
>DASZZA010000392.1:0-3710 GCA_035545135.1 Lacipirellulaceae bacterium
ACTCCGCGCCGGCCGGGATTTTTGGCGAGCGCTCGTGGGCGTACTGGACTGTGAAGCTTGGTCGTTATCCGGTGCCACCGATGCCAGAGAGACAGCTCGAAGCGCCTCCGGCGTTTAATTCTTGACTGTCTTACTCGGCAATTAGGAATGCGCGAACGTCGTGCGGTCAATTATGATCCGCATCATGTCCGTCGCCGGTGAGATGGCGGCGGAGGTAGGCCGCCCGCTCGATATTTCGGTCGGAGGAATCGAGCTCCATGCCGGTGAGCTTTTGGAGATGGGCCGGCTGGGTGTGGACGAAGAGTTTGTTGACGGTGGGAATGGCCACGTCGCGGATGAGCCCGAGATTCACGCCCATGCGCAGGCTGGACAGCAGGTGCATCGTTTCTTCGGAGCTGATCGTTTGCGCGGTGCGGAGGATTCCGTAGGCCCGGCTGACGCGGTCGTGTAGCGTTTCCTGGCTTTCTCGGATGAGGAAGTCGCGTGCCTTACGCTCGTAGTCGATGAGGACGGGGACTACGTCGGCCACTTTTTTAGTTAGCTCCTCCTCGCTTTGGCCGAGGGTAACCTGATTGCTGACCTGGTAGAAGTCACCTTGGGCCTGTGAGCCTTCGCCGTAGAGGCCACGGACAGCGAGGTTGATTTTTTGCAGGCTGCGGAAGACTTTGTCGATTTGCCGAGTGATGACGAGTGCCGGCAGGTGGAGCATGACGCTGACGCGCAGGCCAGTGCCGACGTTCGTGGGGCAGGCGGTGAGATAGCCAAAGCGGTCGTTGTAAGCGTAGGTGACGCGGGCTTCGATGAGATCGTCCAGTTCGTTGATCTGTTCCCAAGCGGCGCCGAGGTCGAGACCACTCTTTAGAACTTGAATCCGCAGGTGATCCTCCTCATTGATCATGACGCTCATTTGCTCGCGCTGGTCGATGAGGACGGCTCGAGCGCCTTCGGCATCGGCGTGTTCGCGGCTGATGAGCTGTCGCTCGACCAGGAATTGGCGGTCGACGGCTTCCAGCGCGCTGACGTCGACGTAGATCAACTTGCCTGTGAATTTGCCTAGCTCGTGAAGTGTTTCGATACGGCTACGAAGGATTTTGCCGATTTCGGCTCGATCGGTATCGGTAGCACGAGAGATGAACGGAAAGTCGGCGAGGTTGCGTGCGAGGCGGATGCGGCTGCTAATGACGATCTCCGACTCGGGGCCGGAGCCGCGCAGCCATTCGCCGCTGGTCTTGGCAAGCTCCTGTAAATTCAAATTGGAAAAGTCCATATCGTAAATGGCGAATTCTCGAATGACGAATGAAGAATGATGAATGCCAAACGGTCTGACATTCATCATTTTACAATTTCGTCATTCGACATTCTTCATTCCTTCTTCTTATCTCTTGCCTGCTCGATGCTTCGGATTTCATCGCGCAATTTCGAGGCTTGTTCATACTCTTCGGCCGCGATGGCTTCTTTCATTTCGCGGCGTAGGCGGATCAATTGCGTTTGTTGCTCGGCGCCGCTGGCGCAGAATTTGGGTACCTTGCCGACGTGCCGGGTCTCGCCGTGGATGTTGAGCAACAGCGGCTCCAATTCCTGGGCGAAGCCGATGTAGTCGTGTGGGCAGCCGAGGCGGCCCTGCTTTCGGAATTCGAGAAATGTGATGCCGCACACGGGGCACGACCGTTGGTCAAGCCGGGCCAGTTCTTCGGCTGTTTCGCCGACGGCCAGATGTTGCGCCAGCAAACCCGCCATGGCCGGCAATACCTCGGACGTATCGTCGGGCGAAGGGGCAAGAAACTTGTGCGCGCATTCCTCGCACAGGTGGAGCTCGTTCGGTTTCCCGTCCACTAAGTCCGTAATATGGAAGGTGGCCGGCTTATCGCATTTCTGGCATTTCATTATCGCCTCTCACAGCTGCGCGAACCAACGCGCACCGGAACGTGCCTGTCTTTAGCATAACCGAGTGCCTCGATTCCAAACAGAAACGGGCGCGAAAGAAGGCCAAATTCACGCGGCTAGAGGGATTCTATCTGTGGGCAACCTAGTGTCAAGATGAAGCGGAGATGGCGCGTACTTTGGCAAGTTGTTGAGCCGGAACATATCGATAGCAGCCTTCGACCTCGCCGTATTGCGTGTTGGCGTGGTACGATGGCATGGTCGGATTCGAGTATCGTTGGCGGTAAATAATCGAATATCCCGTCGACCTTGGAGAGGCCTGCCACAAATCCATACTGAGTGGCGCCCAACAAGGTGTCAGCAACCCATGTGTCCGTATTGCGACCGCTTCACCACTGGCGAAAGTTTGGCTTTCTGAGACCCTTTTTGGGGCAAAGCCGTAGCCGTCATTAGACCCGCATGACTCATTTCCCCGACTTCGACACATTTGCGAAGCTTGCTGAAGGCGTCGAATACGTGCCGGTGTTCCGGCGCGTGCTTAGCGACGTGCTAACACCGGTAAGCGCGTTTCACAGAATCGACGACGGCGGTAGTGCGTGCCTGTTCGAGAGTGTTATTGGCGGCGAGAAGGTTGGGCGGTATAGCTTCCTGGCGGCCGAGCCGTTTATGGAAGTGGAAGCCAGTGGAGACGATGTCCGTATCTACCTGGATGGGTCGCCTTCTGTGTATCCGGATGACGCGGAGTCCATTCCGAGTTACGACAATCCGCTGGAGGCGCTACGGACGTATGTGAAAGCGGTTCGGGTGGCAAAGCTGCCGGGGTTACCGCCATTTGTCGGCGGCGCCGTCGGCTACGCGGGGTACGACACAGTCAGGTATGTGGAGGACCTGCCAAATGCGCCGGAGGACGACCGCAAGTTGCCGGATATGTCGTTCGCGTTCTATGACCACATGATCGTGTTCGACAATGTGCAGAAGACGGCGATTGTGGTTGTGCTTGCGAAGGTAGGCGAGGAGCGAGGAACGAGGAGCGAGGAGTACGAGAAGGCCTGTCGGCGCGTTGATCGGTTGATAGAAAAGTTATCGATCCCATCGAACTCGCTGGCGCCGGTTGATATCGAGACTGGTGGCGAGGCGTGCCTGACCTATAAATCGAATTTCACGCAACCTGAGTTTGAGGACGCGGTTCGCAAGTGTATCGAATACATTCGAGCGGGCGACATATTTCAAGTTGTGATCAGCCAGCGGCTGGCCGTGCCGCTTGCGGTTGATCCGTTTGAGGTTTACCGCACGCTGCGCGTGGTGAACCCGAGTCCGTTCATGTTCTTTTTGCGCACTCGGCACTGCACGCTGGTGGGCAGTTCGCCGGAGATTATGGTGCGTGTCGTCGATGGCAAAGTAACGGTGCGGCCGCTGGCCGGCACGCGCCGGCGCGGGCGTACGGAGGAAGAAGACCAGCAACTAGCCGAGGAATTGCTGGCCGATCCGAAGGAGCGGGCAGAGCACGTGATGCTCGTCGATTTGGGGCGGAACGACGTGGGCCGGGTTGCGAAATTTGGTTCAGTCGAGCTTTCCGACGTGATGGTCATCGAGCGCTACAGCCATGTGATGCACATTACGTCGAACGTCACGGGCCAGCTTACGGAAGACCGCGACGCGTTCGACGCATTGGCCGCGTGTTTGCCCGCGGGTACCGTTTCAGGCGCGCCGAAGGTACGTGCCATGCAAATCATCGACGAATTGGAGCCGCACCGCCGCGGGCCATATGCGGGGGCGGTGGGCTACATCGATTTCGCAGGCAACATGGATACGTGCATTACCCTGCGTAC
>DASZZA010000393.1:0-2912 GCA_035545135.1 Lacipirellulaceae bacterium
CAGCTTCACGATGCGGCCGATCTTCCCGCCGGCAGCTTCGAAACGCAGTTTACCTTCGCCCAAGCCCTCACCGAATCCGCAAAGCTCGCCAAGAACACATTGCTCGTTATCAGCCTTCCGGCGTCTGACACGACCGGTTCACCCCACACGCAAACCGACGACGTTGAAGTCGGCGGCATCCGTGGCCGCGAAGCCTTGGATCGCCTGCGCAACGTCATTGGCCGCATTGACTCGTCATGGCGTCCAGCAAGTGCGGAGGAAGGCTTTGAGATTGTGCGGCGGCGGCTCTTCGAACCGATGACGGACCCACAACAATTTAAGGACCGAGATGTCGTGGCAAGGGCATTCGCCGATCTTTATCGTGCCCAGCATCAAGAGTTTCCGCCGGAATGCCGCGACTCCGAATACGAAAAGCGGCTCCAGGCCGCTTACCCTATCCATCCAGAGATTTTTGACCGGCTTTACGGGGACTGGTCAACGCTGGCCAAATTTCAACGAACACGCGGCGTGTTGCGGTTGATGGCGGCGGTGATTCATGCGCTTTGGGAACAAGGAGATCGCACCCCCCTCATTCTTCCTTCCACGATCCCGATCGAAAATCCACGCGTGCAGTTTGAGCTAACGCGCTATCTGTCTGACAACTGGGTACCCGTCATTGAAAATGATGTAGACGGCCCCAATTCACTTCCGCTGCGAATTGACGGCGAAGTGCCGAACCTGGGCAAGCTCCATGCTTGCCGCCGCGTCGCGCGCACTATCTATCTAGGTTCAGCTCCCACCGCGTCCGCAGCTCACCGCGGTATCGAGGATCGCCGTGTCAAAGTTGGCTGCGTCATGCCGGGTGAGTCTCCGGCGGTGTTCGGAGATGCACTGCGCCGCCTCACGGGTGCTGCAACATATCTTTATCACGATGGCGCTCGCTACTGGTACGCAACGCAACCCACCGTCACTAAACTCGCGGACGACCGTGCCGAGCAGCTAAAGCGCGACCCCGACAAAGTTGCCCATGAATTGGAACAACGCTTACGGACTGACTTGCGCGATCATGGCGGGTTCAACCGAGTGCATGTGCTGCCACGCGTGGGCGGCGATGTTCCCGATGATCTCGATGCACGCCTGATAGTCCTTGGGCCAGAGCACGCTTATAGCAAGGAGCCGGATAGCGCGGCGGAAGTTGCGGCGAAGGCCATACTGGAATCCCGCGGAACAGCGCCACGCATGTTCCGCAACTCGCTGGTGTTTTTGGCGGCAGATAAGGTACGCCTGCAAGACCTGGATGAAGCCCTGCGAAAATATATCGCTTGGGCTTCCATTCTTGACGAAGCAGAAACGCTCAATCTAGATCCATCCCAGGCCAAGCAAGCGGAAAATCAAAAACAAGGTGCCGTCGGTGCTGTCGCCGCGCGGCTGCCCGAGACCTATCAGTGGCTGCTAGTCCCCGAGCAAAAAAACGCACAAGCCAAAATCGAATGGCATTCGATCAGACTGTCTGGAACAGAAGCACTTGCCGCACGCGCTACCAAGAAGCTCAAGAGCGATGAACTACTAATTGGGAGCCTAGCGGCATCTCGCCTCCGTATGGAGTTGGATCGAGTCCCTCTCTGGCGCGGAAATGACGTGCCCGTGCGCCAGATAATCGAGGATTTCGCGCGCTATCTCTACCTCCCCAGAATCAAAGATTCGAATATTCTCATGGAGGCTATGCGCGAAGGCTTCGAGAGTCTGACTTGGCAAAAGGACTCCTTCGCCTATGCAGATAGCTTCGACGACAAGGAAGGTCGTTATCGGGGATTGCGCTGCGGTCAGGTCGTCAACATTTCCGCATCCGATCCTATTGGTTTATTGGTCAAGCCGGACGTTGCGAGCGCCCAGAGAGAAGCGGAGGACGCAGCGACAACCGTCGAACATGCTGCAAAAGCTGCGACCGGATATGGCAGTTCGACCGTCGCTCCCACTGGCGACCCCGTCGGTGTCGGGCATGGAAAAGGCACGGTGCCAACGCGCTTTTATGGCAGCGTAGAGCTGGACTCGACACGCGTAGGAAGAGATGCGGGACGAATTGCAGACGAAGTCGTCGCGCACCTTGCCGGCCTTGTTGGTTCCACCGTCAAAGTGACACTGGAGATCGACGCGCGAGCCCCGAGCGGGGTACCTGAAAATGTCGTCCGGACTGTCACGGAGAACAGCCGAACGCTGAAGTTCAACACGCAAGGCTTCGAGGAAGAATGACTGGCGTATACGCCCTCGATTTCGACCGTGGACAGCGCGACGGGTGCTATTTGGTCGGCTCCAAAAACTGAAGGAGCGAGGGCACCCGTATAAGCCTTCGTCGTCCGATCCTAACGCTATCCACCGCTCCTCCATCGAGGAGCTCGTACAGTTTGGTCTTTCCAAATCCGACTGCGCTGCACGCCTCGGCGACAGTGCATGTAGGCCGCTCCGCAAAGGGAATAGCAGAGCTGGCGTATTTTCTGACGGCGCCCGCGGCTACATCGACTTCCGACTTCATACGATATCCTTTCGGCGTGCGCTTCTTACGATCTTCTGTTCCAGACCAACTGCGCTTCTTCAGAGCCATTTGTCTGAAACATCGCCGCCGAGATCGGCTCCGGCAGACTCGGATCATCGATCTGGACACTCAGATATTCGCGAGCATCTTCTCCCTTGGTCCGCTGCATCCAGGCAGCGCCGAGCTCCGACCGTCCTGCAAAGATGCGGAATGCCGGCGCCCTGTCGCTGTCCCGATTATCGTTGGGGACGAACTTCGCCTTGACGTCGATCGTCAAGGTGCGGATCGCACCGGTCCAGCCGCCGTCCTTGGTCGGCGTAAACGTTCCGATGATTGCCATGCCTTGTCTCCTGTCGTGGTTTCACTGCTGCTGTTCGCGCGGCTGTTTTCGCGGGCGCCGTGC
>DASZZA010000394.1:0-7664 GCA_035545135.1 Lacipirellulaceae bacterium
ATGATGTAGCGCTCGTAGAGGGTGTCGTTATCGGTTAGATGCTCGTCAAAACGCAAGTCACCCGTGTGGAACGTTTGCGCTTTGTTCAGCGCGAGCCGGACGATGCAGCCGCCACGGGCGTTGGCGGGACTATTGAGCCAAGTGCCGGCACACTGCTGTCCGGCCTGAGTCTCGAAGGCAGCGTCTGGCTGAATGAGCGATGCGTACGCCTTTGAAATGTTGTCGAGACGATTGAGGGGGATTACATTACCGGGGAACCATGTGGCCTTGTTTCCATTCGCCGTAAATTGGGCGCCGGTGGTGGCCGGATCGTAGATGCAACCGGGCGCGGATGCAGCCTGGCAATTCGTACCAGGCGCGATCAAGTCAGAAAAATTGCCAAGCTGAGTGATTCCGTTGCAGGTTGCCATGCCCAATTCGCAAGGCGTCGGAATGATGCCGGAACCTGTGGGATTCACTTGGCCCTGAACAATCCGTAATTGCTCGTAATCGCCAAAGAAGAAAACCTTGTCCTTCTTCAGCGCACCGCCCAGACTTCCACCGAAATCGTTTTGACGAAATTCCGGCTTCTTGCCGGGGATAAAAAAGTTCTTTGCGTCGAACATATCGTTGCGAAGGAACTCGAACACATCGCCGTGCAAATCATTGGTCCCGGACCGGGTGATCATATTGACCACTGCACCGCCGGCGCGGCCGCTCTCGGCAGTGTAGAGATTGGTTTGCGTCTTGACCTCTTGCAGTGCATCGACCGACGGCTTGACGACTATCGTTTGGACCATGCGCTCGTTGTTGTCCATTCCGTCGAGCACAAAATTATTTGTATCGAAGTTTTGCCCGTTAGCTACGATCGTCGACGTCTGCCGCCGATCATCCGGCCGAGTTCCGTTGGTAAGGGCATTTACGGGCCCCTCGCTGGCACCGGGGGTCAATTGGGCGAGTTGAATGATGTTTCGTCCGTTGAGGGGAAGGTCTTGGGTAGCTTGCGTCGTTATGAGACTGCCCACTGTGGCGCTATCCGTTTGAAGCGCTGCGGCGGCTTCGCCTTGGACTTCGACTGTTTGCGAAACAGCACCGACCTGCATCGCGGCGTCAATGCGCGCACGGTCGCCCGTTGCAATCGCCACTTGATTGGCGCTGAACATCTTAAAGCCCATGGCCTCAACTGAAATTTGGTAGGTTCCGATAGGCAATAACGTGAAAGAGTAATCGCCGGTCGCCCCAGTCTCTTGGGTACGAAGTAAACCCGTGGCAACGTTCTTAGCGGTGACCGTCGCTCCGGGAAGCACTGCACCCGTGCTGTCTGTTACGGTACCGACAATATCCGCCGTTCCGGCTTGAGCTAACGCAACCCGAGCAAGCACGCCCGAGATGCAGAAGAGCAGAATTCCCGTCACTGCAATTCTGAGTGTTCGCACCCTACACCCCCCTTACGGAATCCTGGCGAAGCATACGTAGGCCAGATAGGCCATCGCCTTGCTTTGCCGGTTCGGAATGTTGCGTGGATAGCAAAACGAGAGGGCGCACTGTCAAGTATGGTACGCGGCACTACGCGTACATTACGTCCCTCCATGGCTGGAGCTAGCGTGCCAGGAAGAACGCATTGCAGCTATGACAGGGCCAAAGGGCACGTGGGCCTATTAAAGCCATACACGACCGTTCGGCAAGTGCCAGGTTAAAGCCGAAGTCCAAAAACAAACAGCGCGTGCCCCGCACATATAGCCACATACTGCTTTCCTTCAACGCTATACGTTATGGGGGCGGCCGGAATTTGAGCGCCAAGCCGAGTTCGCCAGAGGAGGCTTCCATTTCGGGCGTCAAAAACGAGGAAGTAGCCTTCGCGATTCGCCGTAAACAACGTGTCCGACGCAGTCGTAAGGATACCCGCGTCGGTCATGTCATTCATTCTAAAGGCCCAAATCTCTTTGCCCGTCACGGGATTGATCGCCTTTACCTCGCCGTGTCCAACGGTGTCCGTCCAAGTATTGATCGGCCCGCGAACAATATTCGGCAAGGCCGATCTCGGAAATCCTGGTGACTGCGCCGGACCGCCACCGGTGGCGGAGACTCCGGTGAAGATATTGAAGTAGTCCTCCCATGCGGAAACATAAAAGAGTCCCGTGCGTGGGCTAAAGGACGGAGAATACCAGTTCGTGCCGCCCTGTGTACCCGGATAGACTTTTGTTCCGCCGACGGACGGGGCCGCGTTTTCGTCGGGGATGGGTCGACCGTTCTTATCGAAACCTTTAGCCCAGTTCGTTTTTACAAAGGGCGTGGCGCGTAGAAATTTACCTGTGGCGCGATCGAGGACATAGAAATAGCCGTTGCGATTCGCCCAGTAGATGACCTTTCGCGAAGTTCCTTTCCAATCCATTTGGCCGAGCACGGGCACTTGGATTGAATCCCAGTCGCGGCCGTCGTTGGGCGAGAACTGGTAATACCACTTCAGCTTTCCTGTGTCGGCGTCGAGTGCAATCGCCGAGTCAGAATAAAGGTTATCGCCTTTGCGAAGCTCCGGGCTCAGTCCGGGAGAAGGATTCCCGATTCCCCAAAAAATAAGATTCAAGTCCGGATCATACGATCCTGACACCCAACTCGAGCCGCCGCCGTGCTGCCATGTGTCTCCTGGCCAAGTCTCGTGGCCGGGCTCGCCGGGACCAGGAATCACATTGAATTTCCAAGCTAACTCGCCGGTCTCCGCGGAGTAAGCTGCAATCAGTCCGCGAACGGCGCGCTCTCCGCCCGCCAAGCCGACGATCACCTTGTCCTTCACAACGAGCGGAGCTTCGGTAATGGAAGCGCCGTCTTGTGGACTTGCCACGCTGGTATCCCAAAGCAGCGTGCCGCTTTTCGCATCGACGGCAACTAGATGGGCATCCAAAGTACCCATGAAGAGCGTATTGCCCAAAATCGCTAAACCTCGATTCGGACTGCCGCAGCAGGTGCGCAATTCCGGCCCTTCGGTGTACTGGTACACCCAAAAGACCGCGCCAGTTTTCGCATCCAAGGCAACGATGCTATTGGGCGGCTCGGTCACATACATGATTCCGTCCACGACCAGCGGAGTGCTCTCCATCTTTAGAGTGGTATTTTCGGCCTGAAACACCCATTTCAGTTCGAGCTGGGCAGCGTTTGCCGGTGTGATTTCGTTGAGCAAGCTGTAATGCAGCCCGCTGTAGTTTCCGGAATATGTCATCCAATTCTGAGGCTCTTTATCCGTATGCAAGAGGCGATCATAGGAGACTTGAGCCGATGCACTGGAAGCGAGCAGCAAAAAAGCCCAAATGCCGGCGAGTTTCATGGATGGCCACCTCGACCGGCTTCCTGTGGCAAATGTGGTGTAGGCGGTGTGCCAATGTAGAATCCGGGGCGTTTCAGAGAAGCCAGATAGGCTACTAAGTCGCTGATCTGATCGTCTGTGAATTTTCCGCTCAACGAAGGCATTGAAGTTCCTTGTAGGATTGTCAACGAACGAAGGTCCGCCTTCTCGAGCGAAACGAGATGCTCGTGATTGTCGATGAGTTGAATCGTGAACGTGTCTTCGTTCAGCCGGCGACCTGTAATCACATCCCCATTTTTTTTCACCGCACGTAAGATGTGGCTCTCCGGCATTTCAGCGGCAGTAGACTCCGGATCGAGAAGGGCGCGTTGCAGAAAAGCCGCCGGATGTATCGCACCCGCGCTGCTTAGATCCAGCGCCAGATGGGATCCTTTTCCATTCACACGGTGACAGTTCAGGCACCCACCTTGGCCCTCAAAGAGAGCTTTCCCTCGGGCGATGTCGCCGAGCTTCACTGGTTTGGAGTTATAGTCCCGCATGTTGCGCACGTAAGCGACAATGGCTATAAGGTCGGAATTCGAAAAGTCCGGATGAGCGGGCATTGCACTGCCGGGTATGCCGTTGTGGATGATGCCGACGAGATCCTGGTCTGTGGTTGCCCGGCGGAACTGGCCTGCGCGCAGGTCAACACCCGGAACCCCAGCGCCGTCCGCGTGACACACCACACAGTTGGCTGCGTATATGCCGGCGCCACGGTCGATGTCGTCCTGCTGATATGTTTGTTGCGTCCGAGCGGTCGACGCGAAGATACAGAAGGCAAAGCACAGCCAGAACGAATGAAAGAAGTCAAAACGTCTGAAACCTGTGTGGCACCAAATACGGCTGGCCTGAATCACTTAACCTCGCTTGATGCAAAACTGCCGTGCAGGTTCGGCAGATTTGCATTCCAATGAGGCTTCTGCAAGTACGGTACTGTGTCGGGGGACGTACGGTACAGTAAAAGGAACATACTGATCGCGTAGGCGGAAAGGCAATCAGCCGCACTGATCACCAAAGTTCAACAGATTCAATGTGCGGCGCACCAGGCTTGGAATCGACGACCTGAACCGAGATGACAGCCTCCAAGTTCTTTGTCCTGAACCCCTCTGGCGCTTGCTGGACAAGATAATTCATGTAATCGCCGGACGTGACAAGCTCGGAGGCCGCCGTCGTTCCTGCGGCGCCCATTCCCGCTACGACGACCGACATTTGACCAGAGGTACCATCCGACAATCGTCCAACAATTGCGTAATCCTTAGTGCTACCTGGCACGTCTCCAATGCCCGTCATAAACTCTCGACCGGCGTTCTTGCGGTCAGCGATCCGCCACCTGCCGCCATCCGGCTGAACGAAATGAAAACGAAGATGATCTGTCACGCGCATCGTCCATTGGTTATCGATGGCCCCAATGAGGATCGTTGGGCCTTGCGTCAGATCCGTCAGAGTCGTTGCCTTCGCGCTCTCCACTCGAAAGGGGAGGTTTGTTTGTCCCAAAAAGGCAGCGACACGAGAAAAGGCGACAGCGTCAGTCATTGGCAGCAGTTCATGGATATTGAGATTCGTGGATGAACTTGGAGGCACATCTGACGTTATCGACGAGACGTTCCAAGTACCCACACAAAGCAATGCCGGTCCCGATTTGGCTATAGGGCTCCAAAAATCATTCAGGGTGCGGGGCGGCCTAGTGGGTTGTCTCAACGCCATTGAAACTATGAGCGCGACAAGGAGACAAGCAGAAAGCAAGTAAGGCTTCCAATTGCGACCACGGAGACTTGCCGCGACCCGAACCGCGCCGGCTGGCCGATCAACATGGCTGGAAGCATCTTTGGTAAGAATACTATTTGGCTCAACGTGGCCCACTGTCACGGAATGGAATTCTGGTCGATAGGAGCCGGCCGGAAGTGTAATGTGCAATTCATCTTCATGACCGGGTTCATGATAGTACTGCGCGAGACGTTTTCTGAGGTCGGTTGCGGTGGTCCTTACGACTGGATCGGAATTGCTGTCGTAGTCCGCATTGCGGCCAAACACGGCAATTCCGATCATCCTCTCCTTTAGCTTGCAGGTCTCGCCTTGAAGCTGATTTTCAATGACGTAGCGCAAAAGCGCCTGACAACGCCTGCTGCCTTTAAAGGAGAAGTGGGAAACGAGTCTTTCGAGCTGGGCCGCAATAGCCTCTCGCTCAGCCTGAGACTGTGGAATATACGAAATGGTTTCCGTTGAACCCATTGAGGGACCCACACGACCCATTTTCCGCGGAACATATCGCAAAGATATCGGTACAGTCAAGCTGAATCGATCCCACGGGTAGGAGGCCTGCGGCCGTAGAGTACTGCATCGTGCCGTACCGTACTTGCGCCTTGAAGTCCGACTTGCTAGCAAGCATTCATAAAGAACAGCTCGCATGGAACTTTTCACGCTCTGATTGAGCCAGGGGGGTGCAGACGCATGTACACGAGGCGCGAATTTGGTAAGTCTGCGATTGCGTGGGCCTCAACGGCAGGAGTTGCCTTGGCGTGGCGGCACGCTCTTGCGGGCCGCGTGGAAGCGGCGCCTGCACCTCTACAGTCTGAGGTTCGTGGCGTAAAGCTGGGGATCATCACGGGCTCTTTAGGAGGCGGTGGAGGAGCGGGGCGCGGGCCCGCCACTCCCGGTGCTCCCCCTCCGACACCGCCTGCTCCGATGACGGTGGACGCGATTGTCGGGGGATGTCTTGGCGTGGGTTACGCAAATATTGAATATTCAGGGCCTGCAGTGGGCATGCCACGGCTCGTCGACTCCGTAAATTTCGGGCAACCTCCCAATCCAATTACACCAGCGTACGCAAATTCTCGCGACGCTGTCCGCGAATGGAGACTCACGGCGCCTCTGGATCCATTTCTCGACGCGCGAAAGAAATTCAAGGATGCGGGGCTGAACTGGTTTTCAGGCGTCAACACGATCAGCGACGATTGCACGGATGCGGAAATCGATGCGATGTTCAAGCAAATGCAAGCGATGGGCGTGGATCGGTTTTGCACGAATCAGACACGCGTATCACAGGGTCCGCGATTGGTTGAGTTTGCGAATAAGTACAACATCCAACCTGCGTGGCACACACACGATAAGTCTGAAGATCCGAATGAAGTCGCGTCGCGCGAAAGCCTGGAAAAGCTCATGGCCATGTCACCGCACTACTGGATCAACCTGGATATCGGCCACTACACCGCAGGCAATCAGGACGCTCCGGCGTTTATCAGAGACCACCACGATCGCATCTCTCACTTGCACGTGAAAGACCGCAAGAAGGATCACGGGCCGAACGTTGCGTGGGGCACAGGCGACACTCCAATCGTCGAGTGCTTGCGACTGATCCGGGACAACAAGTACCCGATCATTGTTCTGATCGAACGCGAGTATCACGGTCCGAATGATGGGACGCCTGTGGAAGAAACGCGCAAAGACATGGATTACATGATCAAGGCGTTGGAATCCTAAACAATAAATACACAAACCGGGAGCGGCTTGTGAATCGAATCCGATCGGTTCTTCTGCTTGGCGCATGTTTTTTCTTATGCCTTCTTGTCGGCGCTGCGCAGAGCAGTGCTGACCACCCAGACTTCTCCGGTTATTGGGCGCTTCGATACGACAGCATGGATGTTCCTTTCGCATCGCTTACGACACAGGCTGCAGCAGCAGATAAGAACAAACAACTGGAACATGACCAATTGGCAATCCGTTGGTGCGACCAGCTCGGAACTCCGGCCATGATGGCGGACCGCGAACCACTCGACATTGAGCAAAGTCCAACAGAAATCGCCATCGTCGCGCACCCTCCCTCTTCGGTTCGCTACATCTACACCGATGGCCGTCCGCACCCGAACAAGGATGAATTTGATCCAACGACGAACGGGAATTCGATTGGCGAATGGGAAGGCCAGACTTTGGTGGTCGATACGGTGTATTTCAACGATCGGGGAGTGACGATGCTGCCCGGCGGCGGAGTCCGAACGACGAACTCTCATCTCGTGGAGCGCTATACGCTCTCCAGTGATGGCCAACGCCTGTTTGTCAGCTTCACGTGGACGGATTCCAAGGTTTTCGCGAAGCCTCACACATATTCGTACATGTACTACAAGACGAAATATGTGGGTGAGCCGCGCATCGAAAGCTGCAACGCAAACGATACGCAAAGAGCGAATTTTCTAATAGCGGGCTCTCAAACTAAGCCAACAAAAACGCCGTAGCTTCGGCTGTTGGAGGCAGAAAATGGCTCGTCCGGACAATATTCCGAAAATCGCGCTACTGATTCTCAGCACGGCCATTTTTTTCGTCTTTTCTGGGCCGATGACAGCGCAGGACTCTTCTC
>DASZZA010000395.1:0-3402 GCA_035545135.1 Lacipirellulaceae bacterium
CAGTTTCGGGCCGCCGCTCGCGAGACCTTGCGGGATGCCCTGAAGGCCCCTTCCGCGAAGCGTCATGAATAACCTCGGGCACTCTGCGGGTCGAGGAATTCGTCAATCAGTTGTTCTTCGTAATCGTTCGCGGTGAAGATATCGACCTTGAAATCGGCTTTTTGATCGTTGAACCATTTCAGCACGCCCAAGGCCGCCTGAAAGGTCGGCAAATAGGCGGCAAAGATCGGTTCTTGATTGCCTTTCTCATAGACCTCAACCCAGCGGGCATCTGGAATGGCACCATACGCAAAGCCCTGCACATCGGCTGGAGGTACGACCTGGCACCCGTGCTCGGGAATCCACAAAAGCTCCAGTTCGCCAGACTTGCGCTTCGCCAATACCACGGCGCGGACGGACTGGCCTGAGCGATCGTCGGAAATGTAATCTCCGGGCTTAAATTCGCTCATTCCAGTCTCTCCGCATTCTACCTTTGACGTTATGGAATTCGGTCGCCGCCCTCGCAATTCGCGACGGTTACAATACCGCTGATGGGCCACCGTCTGCCATCCGGATTCTGATATTCGCGCGCGCAACGTCCGCTTTTTGTGTCCAGGAGTCCAATTTCCGCGATGCGCCCCACCTTGACATGGGGCCCGGCAATCATCCCCCATAATCTCCTGCGGGCGCGTCCGGCGCGGCGGTTGCGAAGGAACTTCCATGAACGGTGTCGCGCAAGCCATTCGGGACGCAATCGATATTCAGGCCGAGCTGCCGAAGCCGGGCGCTGCATCGGGGACCAAGGAGCTTGCCGCCTCGACGGTTGGCTCCAGTCTCGTCTTTCTCAGCGGTTCCGTAATCAGCGTGGCGCTACCCGCGATCCGAAGCGGGCTTCGTTTCTCGGAGGCCGATATCCAGTGGACTCTGAATGCTGAGCTTCTGCCGCTGGCCGCCATTTCGATGGCGGGCGGCGCTTTGGGAGATCGCTGCGGTCGCCGGAATGTATTTCTGGCGGGAATCGCATTGTTCCTTTTCGCATCGTTGCTTGCGGGCTTCGCCAATGATCCTGCAACTCTGCTGCCCGCTCGGTTCCTCCAGGGCCTGGCTGAAGCTTTGATCCTTCCCAACGGCCTCACTATCGTGGGCCAGGCCTACTCACTCGACAGGAAAAGTATGGCTATCGGCATCTGGTCCGCGAGCATTGCTGTCATTTCGGCGGTCGGACCGGCAATCGCCGGCTTTCTGCTCGACCACTTTGACTGGCGCGCCGCCTTTTTGATCAACGTGCCTTTGGCGGCACTGGGCATACTTATGACATGGGCATGGGTTCCGCGAGATCCCGTGCGAAAACGTGGAAGCATCGACATCGGAGCAGCAATCCTGTCGGCGGTTGCTCTTGGTTGCTTGGGCTGGTCTCTGACGGAGGCGTCCAACCGGGCCGGACTTTCTCCAGCCGTCATTGCAGGTTTTGCGTTGTGCGTTGTCGCCCTGATCCTGTTGCTGCAGCTTGAGCGGCGGCTTGGCGAGAGGGCCATGTTGCCTTCCACTCTTTTTGGTTCGCGCACACTGATGGGCATCAACCTCTACACGGCGTTGCTGTACGGTGCATTTGCAGTTCTGTTGACAATGATCCCTTACACCATGATTCGCGGCTCCGGTATGTCCGCAAGCGTTGCCGGAATAGCGTTCATACCGCTTCAAGTTCTGATGGCGGCGATTTCACCTTTGGCGCCTGTGGTATGCGCCCGCATCGGACATCGCGCACCGCTATCAATCGGTGCGGTCATCACGGCAGCCGGGTGCGCCCTTATGTTGCGGATCACACCTGCAATGGACTACTGGCAGGGCTATTTTCCACCGATCCTGCTGATGTCTATCGGGATGAGCCTCGCAGTCGCACCGTTAACGACCCTGGTTCTGACGTCGGTAGAAGATAAGTATGCTGGCATCGCTTCAGGCTTCAACGGCGCCGTTTCCAGAGCCGGCTCACTGGTGGCGATCGCTTCGCTTGGCGGTCTTCTGAGCGGTGTCGGAGAGATTTCAATAGCGCATATGCACACGGCAATGTTGTGGTGCGCCATGGTCTGTTTGGCATCGGCAGCGGCCATTCAACTTCTCGTTCCGAATCCACTGGCGGCGCGACCCGGACCAATTACCTGACGGCATGCAAACGCACCCCTTCTTCAGGTGTCGAGCGGTCGAAGAGCCTGGATGAGGCCATCCGCGGCGAGCAAAAATCCGTCATACGCGACGCGGCGATCGGGCGCGATCACGACGAACCAGGGAGTCCCGCCTGAACGATATGCCTTCATGATTGCGGGCACAGCGTCGTCCGAATCCGAGTCAGCGACTGCATGTCCAAAGGGAACACGTAGTCCATATCGCCGCTGGTTTTCTCTCGCGCGATCGAAGGTGTTAACATCCGATCCTTCAAACACAGTCTGAATCGCCGCCAAGCCGACGTCTTTATCGTGCAGTTCCTTGGCCAATGTCACGAAGGTGGGAAAACCATGACTATGACAACCCGGACACCAATCCTGAAAGAAGTATAGTATCTTGAAGCCCGGCCCCAAGTCGGCCAGGGTCAAGGGGCTTCGTTCGTCGCCATTCTCATCGATCCAGCGGACGTGCTCGAGCTCAGGAGCAGGCAGGCCTAAAATTCCCTTCTCCATGAAAGCCTCCACTCAGCTGCAAAACGCGCTAGGCGCCAGCATCCGCCCTGTGCGGCAACACCCATTCCGGACGTGGAAAATGGCAGGTATACGCCGTCCGGGATACGTTCCAGATAGTCTTGGTGCTCAGGTTCGGCCTCCCAGAAGTCACCGACTGGCTCGACTTCGGTGACAACCTTGCCCGGCCACAATCCGGATGCATCAACGTCTGCGATCGTATCGAGCGCAACAGCCTTCTGCTGATCACTGGTGAAATAAATCGCTGAGCGGTAGCTCAAACCGCGGTCGTTTCCCTGACGATTGCGCGTCGTAGGATCGTGGATCTGGAAAAAGAATTCCAGTAATCGGCGATACGTGGTCTTCGCGGAATCGAAGTTGATCTCGATCGCCTCGGCGTGGGTGCCGTAATTGCGATACGTCGCATCCGGCACATCGCCACCGGTATATCCAACCCGTGTCGAGATCACACCGGGAAGCTTGCGGATCAGGTCCTGCATGCCCCAAAAGCAGCCGCCGGCAAGAACAGCACGTTCCGTCGCCATCAGATGTCCTCTACCTGGTTAAGGTATTCGCCGTAGCCCTGCTGCACCATTTCATCGCGGGGCACGAAGCGCAGCGACGCCGAATTGATGCAATAGCGCAGGCCGCCGCGATCGCTCGGTCCGTCGAGAAAAACGTGCCCCAGATGGCTATCGCCATGCTTTGAGCGCACTTCCGTGCGGATCATGCCGTGGCTGGCGTCGCGCAACTC
>DASZZA010000396.1:0-6765 GCA_035545135.1 Lacipirellulaceae bacterium
TTCTCGCTCGAAGCGACCCGCGCGCGCAGCTTCCTCGAGCGCCAACTGAGGTACATTCTGCGCCCGCTCTGCATCGGTATAAAACGTCGAGAAATGGCGCCCGATGATTTCGTCTGCCTCGTAGCCCTTGAAACGCGAGGCGCCCGGATTCCAGCTGATTACGTAGCCGCTAGGGTCCAGCATGTAGATCGCATAGTCAGCAATTGCTTCGACGAGGAGCCGATAGCGGTCTTCACTGGACTGAACCTCTTCAATGCGATTTGTGGTGTCCATGCTTATCGTCTCGCTCCCCGCATGGGAGCGGGACATTAACTAGTTCAAACGCTCGTGAGCGAATTCGGTTCCATTTGAGCCTGAAGCCGCGCAGGCAGGTTACCCAGTCGGCGCGGCAGTAAAATCAATCCAATGAAATACGCAAGAGCTCCGGCCCGTCCGGGGCTCTTGTGACGTGCAGCTTAACAGTTCGCTTTGGCAACGGCTTGAGGAAACAATGCGCATATTGGTCGTTGAGGATGATCCGTTGATTCTGGAATTTGCTAGCGAAGCCTTAGGTAAGGACAGCCAGCGACGGCCATCAAGCCCTTGACCAATGCAAACAGAAACCGCTGGTTTCCTCGTGACCGATATCCGGTTGCCAGGCGACATAAGTGGCTGGGAGATCGCCGAAGAGTGCCGCAAGCACGATCCCGATTTGCCCGTTATCTATGCCTCCGGCTTTTCCCCCGTTCCGGCGCGGCCGGTGCCGGGCAGTGTCTGCCTCGCAAAGCCTTACCGCCCCGAAGATCTTGTCAAAGCCATAGAGAAGTTGTCGGGCAGCAACGCGCCCCACCGCCATTGATAGGTCTCGCAATTGACCTCGTCTCTCTTACAATGCCTGCCGCCAGTTGGTTACCACGGGTCCTTCCAATGTCCAGCGTTGTAGCCCCCGCCTTCGAAACCGACTTCAAGACAGTTCTCTTCGACCACGTCGGTGCAGGCGCTTCGGATTTGAATGCGTACGACCGTCAGAAATATTTAAGCCTCGGCGGCTACGCGGACGATGTAATGCAGATCGGCCGACAGTTGGATTTCAAGGATGCCGTTTTCGTCGGTCACTCCGTCAGCAGCATGATCGGGATTCTCGCTGCTGCCAAAGCGCCAGGAATGTTCGGCAAACTGGTACTGGTAGGCCCCTCAGCGCGATACATCGATGACGAAGACTAGTCGGCGGCTTCAGTGCTGCGCAGATCGAAGAATTGCTGGTGTTTCTCGAATCGAACCACATGGGCTGGTCGGCACAGCAGCTTTTGTCGCACAGACCCAGAAATCGCGAAGGCCTTCGCGAGGGTCACGTTCACGCCCGATAACCGCAATGACCTTGCTCATGTGAGCGAGCCGACGCTTATCCTCCAGTGCGAGGAAGACATCATCGCCGGCCTTGAAGTCGGCGATTTTGTTCATCGCACGATACCTGACAGCCGGCTGGTCATCCTGGATGCCACCGGTCACTGCCCCAACCTCAGCGCGCCGGAGGAAGTGATTTCGGCCATGCGCGGCTTCGTGTGACCCGTGGCTGATCCCGCCCATCTCGACTTCCGTGACATGCTGGAGAATTCCCCGGCGGCCTATATTTCTCTGCTGCCAAACGGCCGCATCGAATACGTGAACCGGACTTTCCTTACTTGGACTGGCCATCGTCGGGACTCCATGATTGGAAAGCGCCTGAGCGACTTCCTGACCATGGCAGACCGGTCACATGCGACCCGGTGCGTATCGGTCAGCTACTGTCGAACATGCTCGGCAATGCCCTGACCCACGGCACGCCCGACCCACCCGTCATCGTGCGCGGCCTCACGACTGATGAAGCCTTTGAGCTGTCCGTTTCCAATCAGGGAGATCCGATTCCAGAAGCCGTAATAGATAAGCTTTTCGAGCCGTTTTTCCGCGGCAAAACCCGACCGAGTAAGCAGGGCCTGGGCCTAGGCCTCTACATCGCCGCCGAAATCGCAAAGGCGCACGGCGGGAAAATGACGGTTACTTCCGATCCCAGCGGCACGACATTTAAATTCACCATGCCCCCAGCCGCGTGACGGCATGTTCGATGAATTGCAGAATTACGATTACGGCCCCCGCTACCTATCGTCGCCGCCGGGGCGCGGGCCGCTTGGTCGCGCGCCGATTGTAAGGAGAGCGCCTTCGGGCCTCTCAAGCTTCAAACTGATGACGCCAGTCGGTGTGTTTCCTTTGGCGAGCGTCTTGAGTTGGCTGACTTCCCGCGTTGTCACGCTCACCTGAACGTCGTTTATATTTCGGGTCCGTCTTGCGTGGCCCTTTCCTGCCGATAGGTGAGCCGGGTCGCTTCCATGCTGCTTTCGCCATAGGCATCATGCTCCTCTTGGGGCGTTAGCTCATCAAGGTAACGCGGAATCCCCAGTGTTATTCTGAAATCTGTTCGACCGCGGCGGGCATTTTGGCGACAGACATCAGGGACCTGGCAACCTGATTCAGCAATTGGTCCGCATTCTCTTCCTCGGCAAGAGATTTGGACAGAAGGCTTACGATCGCGCTATGGCGGAGCTGCTGCGCCAGATTGCGGGCGGTTGTATATGCGGCAATTTCATAGTGCTCCACCCGCTGGGCGGCACTTATCAGACTGAGATCGGCCGCCGCATCCTCCTTCTTCTGACCTTCCTCCATCACTTCGTCGCCTTCTTCCACCAGTCCCATCATCCCCTTGCATGGTTTTGCTCGCGGCGCCTTGCCAAGCAGTTCAAAACACTCGTTGAGACGCTCAATTTGCGCTTCAGTCTCGATAAAATGCTGCTCGAACAGTTCGCGCAATTGGTCAAACCGCGCTGCTTCCGTCATTTTGGGAAGGGCTTTCGTCAGCTGCTTCTCAGCGTGGAGAATATCGCGAAGCTCGTCGATCAAAAGCTCTTGCATGCCGACCTGATCGACCGGTGAGGAGCTTTCGGTCACAATTGGCATTGGCGCACCGGGCTCTCCCTGCGCCTGAAGGGCAGGAGATTCCGTGAACACCCAGTCGCCGCCTTCATTCCAGGGTCCGCGCGTATCGATTTCGCCGTGGTCGCCGCTTCCGGTGGAGTCATTGAAAAACTGATTGACCAGGCCGGGGGTCGGAGCAATCCGGCCGATGCTCAAAGACGGCTTGCCCATGCTTTCCAGGGCAAGGCCAAAGGCCTTCATATGGGTGATCTCACGGGTCATGAGGAACTGCAGAGCGTCCTTTGTCCCCGCGTCATCACAGAAATTGATCAACCGTTCATACACGATCTTGGCGCGAGCTTCCGCTGCAATGTTACTTCGGAGATCGACATCCAGCTCGCCTGTGATCTTCAGATAGTCCGCCGTCCAGGCGTTGCCTTGGGAATTGAAAAGGTTCACCCCGCCCCCGCCGGCGATTGCTATCAAGGGATCGGCTTCAGCCGCCTCGCGGTCGAATTTGGAAGGCTTCAGGTGCATGCGAGCGAGAGTGCCCACGATTTCCAGGTGGCTCAGCTCCTCGGTGCCGATATCCATCAGCAAATCTTTCCGATCCGGGTCCTCGCAATTGAGACCCTGGATGGAATATTGCATCGCAGCGGCGAGCTCGCCGTTCGCACCGCCGAACTGCTCAAGCAACATATTTCCGAACCGGGGATCGGGCTCGTCAACACGAACGGTGAACATCAGCTTCTTGACGTGATGATACATGGGAGCCCTTTTTGGTCGGATGAGTAAACGCGCAGGTGCGCAGCTAACACACGATTGTTTCCTTTGTTCCTGAGCCTGATTGGATGCCGGTCTTCCCGGAACTTCCTGGGCAGAGTCCTGTAGAAGCGACGGCTTCAGGAGGCGCAATTGGCGATCAAAAAAAAGCACTGACAAATCCACGAACAGCACGCGAGCAAGCAAGCTGTTCGGCGACATCGCAAGCCGCACATCCCAGGCCGCAGGTCGCGCGCTGACGTTTCTGATTGCGGCAGGCATTGTTGTCGTTTGGGGAATCACCGGACCGATCTTTCAGTACTCCAGCTCGTCATCAACACCGGCACGACCATCGTCACCTTCCTGATGGTCTTCCTCATCCAAAACTCGCAAAACCGGGAAAGTGCTGCCATCCAGGTCAAGCTGGACGAACTCATCCGCGTCGGCGTCGCTCAAAACTCCTTGGTCGGCATCGAGCATTTGACCGACGACGAGATCGATAAGATCCGCACAGAGTGTGAGCGCAGGGCAGCCGAAAAGCTGGGCGATCGAGAACTGCAACGCGCCGACAAGAAAGCCGACGACGCGGCCGAGCGCGTTTCAAGCTGACGCCGCCGGGGTTCTCGTGGCGGTCTACCCTTACTTAAAGCGGATAACACTTGTTCATCGAAGCCGATATGCAGGCCTGCCGCGCTCGCTTGATCCGCTGCTCGCGCTGTCGAACCTATTCACGGTCGTCCGGCATGGCCAAGCCGATGCAGCACAAGCAACTGTCGGGCTACTGTGACATGGTGATGATCGATCACGCGCCCCGCGTCAGCGAAGTTGCGCGGTCCGCCATCCTTTGCCGGTGGCTTGGTGACCATACCGTGCAGCCATCGCACACGGATGGACGATGCCATCCGGGATCTTTACGGCGAAGATCGCGTGTATTCGTTCTGGACCTACTGGAGGGAACGCTACGAGAAGGACCACGGGTTGAGGCTCGACCATCTTCTTCTCAGCAAAGCATTGCCGGGTCGATTGATCGAATGCGGCCCTTCGCGTAGAGCTTCATGATGCGGCGCACTGCGGCGATGGTCTGCCCCGCCTTTCCTATGAGCTGGGGCATTATCGGCCTTGCTTGATTTGATGCGGAAGAGGATGCCGCGGGCGTCTACTGAGCGCTCCACGCGCAGCGGCTGAGGATTGACCATGATGCCGCTAAGGAGGTGCGGTAGGAATGCTTCGTCTGCACTCATATGAAAACTATACCACGCTATAGAGCCGTGCGGAGTCGAACCGCAGACGCCCCCGGATGCGTCACCAGACTATGAAGCATGCCGACTTGCACGGCGCAGGGAAATCGAACTCCTGGCATCCGTTTGCCTCCTCGATACGGAGTCTGGGCGGCGAACCTTCCGGCTCTACTCAGAGTGTAATGCCTCAAGGCATGAATGGCAGACGCGAGGTCTCCAGCTTGAGGGCACAAGCTTGCGGCACTCGGAGCATTTATTCTCAAGAGGCGCGGGCGCGGATGTGCCGCGCATTTGCCGAAGTTTTGAAGCTTTCGCCGGCATGTTTCAGGTTTCTCATTGGAGTGGCTGACCGCAATCTCGATGCGCGGCTTCTGCTTGTCGTAGGCGAGCGCGACCGCAGCCTTCCGTATCTGGCGGTCGTCCTCGTACGCGATACCATTGAGGGCATCCATGGATAATTTGTGGAAACTATCCCAGTCTGCGCGGCGCTTCGTCCCGAAGTAGAGCGTAATCGAAAGCTCGACATCGCCGACTAGCGGCCTCCCTTTCCACTGCGCCCTCGCTTGTAATTGGTAGTCCAATTTGGGCCGCTTGCCCTCACGCGTCATATACCGCTGAGGAAAGCGCCCGCGGCAGGCCAGGCCGTAAATATGCTGCGTCGATTCCGGTTCTCCGGAGAACACGACGAGATTGTCCCACAGAACTTTCCGTCTGCGGCGACGTTGGTGCTCTGGCAGAACTCAACGGAGGCTGGCATGGAGCATCGGTCGGCAGCGCGCATCGCGGGCCTGAGCCTGTGCGGTATCTACTTGACGTGCATGGTCTTGGCCGCCATCGGAATGAGCTAGCGCTGGAACAACGATCGGCTGGCGGAGTTTCCTTCCCCGGTAACCAACCAAGGAGGAACCGACCATGAAGAAGCTCGCCCTTACCGCCCTCATCGTCTGCTCGGCGACAGCGGCGTTAGCGCAGACGACCACGGAGTTCTACGTCGTCCGCGACCCGGCCACGAAGAAGTGCACCATCGTCGACAAGAAGCCCACGACCACGACAACCATCGTCGACAACGGCATCTTCAAGACCCGGACGGAAGCGGAAACGGGCATGAAGACCATGAAGGTCTGCACCACCCACTGACCGGCGCCGGAACCGACCCCGGAATACGGCGTTATCTGGCGCGGGGCATTTGAGGAGGAGGCGAGAATGCCAGTGCTCTTTATGTGGGCCGTACCGGCCGTAATCGTTATCGGCGGCGTTGGATACTACCTGGTTCACGTCGCCCATTGAGTAAGTTCTTCAAGAGGGAAAGCCTGAGCCGGAACACCGGCCAGGCTTTTTCTCGCTTTGACAGAGAACACGCCATGGACGTGCACGAGGACACGAAAGAGATAGAAGCAGCGAAGGAGCGCGTTGGGGCAATGCGCGACGCGGGCAGGCGCGAGATAATCGTAATCGCCGGGTTCTTCATCGCCGTGCTTCTGTTCGTCTTGAGCCGGTATCTTTAAGAAAAAGCGGCCCGCCGTAGCGAAGCCTCTTGCTGTGCTGTTACTGCGGGGATTGATGAGATTATTGGGCGCTGTTGCCTTTGCTCTTCGATGCCCCTCCCATCGTACCACGCCTGCTCGATCGCGCCCTCTTCGACCGGGTCCAAACCACCCTCTCTGAACAATGGACCCACCGAACCCGAACCCGAACCCGCACGACCTTCCATCATCTTTTGACCGGCCTGATCTTTGATGACGCCGGCCACCGCATGGCGCCGACCCACGCCCAGAAGAACGGCGGCCGCTACAGCTACTATATCTCCCGGCCACTCCTGTTCGGGAATGCCGCTGCTGCC
>DASZZA010000397.1:0-3534 GCA_035545135.1 Lacipirellulaceae bacterium
CGATTGCACCTCAGCATACCGCGAAAGTTTCGGCAAATATTGTGAATAAGACGTGCACGTGTAATGTTTAAGCCGCTCGCCTAGCCGACCGACCAAACCACTCGCAACGCGCACTTCCGCATGATCGGTCGGCCCCTCGTACCGCCCCAAGTCTCGCCGAAACAACCGCAGACATCGATCGTTCTTCCAAGGCCCGAACCGGATCGGATGCCCCATAAAATGATTACGACGATGAACCCAGTAGCCGTCATGCCGCGGTTCGTCCAAAGTGCGACGAATCTCCGCCGCCAGCTCCGCCGTAATCCGCTCATCCGCATCCAGAATGAACACCCATTCATGGGTCGCCTGCGGAATCGCCCAATTCTTGAACTCACCGCTCGTGCCATACTCGCGCTCAATAATCCGGCAACCAAGCCGCCGCGCAACTTCTAGCGTTCCGTCCGTCGACCCCGAATCGGCCACCAGCACTTCATCCGCAACTTGCCGCGCGCTCGCCACGCACGCACAAAGATTCTCGCGCTCGTTCTTGCACGGAATAATAACAGTCAGCTTCGCACACATAGCGGAGTAGTGTACGTCCGCCGCAAAAAACTAGTCCAGAGCAGAGATGGCCATAAAAAAGCACGAAAAGCCACGAAGGTATTGTATCGTTTCGTGTTTTTCGTGGCTATTTGGCGACGATCATCAGTACTCTACATCCACCCACCGCCGCTCGCGCGAGCTCTTCAGCACCGCATCGCAAATCGCGATCTCATTGTGCCCATCGACGAACGTCGAAAAATCGCCCCCTTTTCGCTCGCCCGCGATGAAGCCATAAACATTGCGGAACAAATTTTTCGGCCCATCCGGGTACCCTTCGTTGTGTCCACCCGGGTAGTGCGCGTACTCCCGCGCCGACGGATAGAGCAGGCTTGGGTCTTTCAGCACCGTCTGATTCGGCCCGTCGCGCCGCCCCACCCACAACTCATTCGGCCGTTCCTGGTTCCACGCGATCGCGCACTTCTCGCCGTCAATCTCGAAATGCAATCGGTTCTTCCGCCCCGCCGCGCATTGATTCACCGTCAGCGACCCGTGCGCGCCCGAGTCGAATTCCAGCAGAATCGACCCATAATCCTCGGTATTGATTTTCACGTCTTCCAAGTCTTCCGGCCGCAATACCTTGCCGGCATACGTTTCCACTTCAACCTTTGGCCGCTTCCGCACAGGATGAATCGTCACGAGGTCGGCCATCACGCGCACGATCTTCATCCCGGTAATGAATTGCACCAGGTCGCACCAATGGCTTCCCACGTCGGCCACCGCCCGTGATTCGCCGCTCAACTCCGGCACCAACCGCCAGTTCCAATCGTTCGCCAACAGCAGCCAATCCTGCAAATACGACCCATGCACGGCGTAGATCCGCCCCACATCGCCGGCCTGCTGGCACATCTGGTGCGCTTGCTGCACCAGCGGCATGTACCGGTAGTTGAAGTCCACCGCATGCACCACGCCCGACTCCTTCGCCAGCCGCATCAACTCGCGCGACTCGGCCGAAGTCATCGCCAGCGGCTTCTCCGAGATTACGTGCTTCTTCGCCGCCAGAATCTCCTTGTTGATCGCGAAATGCAAATGATTCGGCGTGCAATTGTGCACAACCTGAATCTCCGGGTCGGCCAACAGCGCCCGATGATCGCCATACGCCTTGGTAATCGAAAGCTGCTTGGCCTTGGCCTGCGCCAGCTCATCGCCGCGCTCCGCCACCGCCGCCACTTCCACAAACCCTAGTCGCCTGAGCGCCTCCACATGCGCCGGACCAATAAACCCCGTCCCAATAATGCCTGCTTTGATCTTGGTCATTTGTTTCCTGCCACTATTCATTTCCAAAGCGTTGTCATTGTGAGCTTAGCGCCCTTGCGCCGTTCCGTGGGAACGCAACCTACCCGGCGCCCGCGCACAATTCCAATGGCTTTCTCTCCTTCAAACAAAGTTTCTGCTGCAGTGCACAATCCCAAAGGGATTGCATCCTTCAGCCCAGGGTTGTCCGCCCCGGCGGACTACCCTGGGAACGCGATCAAATCGTTCGACAACCCTGAAGGGGTTGGTATCAATCCCAAACGTACCGCTCGTCATACTCAATTTCATATCGCTTCAGCAATGCCCGGTATTCGTCCTGGAATGAAATCTTGTGATGATGTTCCACCTGCCCTTCGATGTATCGCTTCACATCTGGAATCTGTGAAAATCCGATCGAGAAGATCCCATACCCATTTTGCCAGTGAAAATCGCTGAACGATGAACCTTTGGTTTTGATCCAAATCGACGAGCCACGCTTGACTTCCTTGACCATTTCCGCAGCATCGCACGCGCGCGCCAAAGCACACAGAAAATGAACGTGGTCTTCTACACCGCCAACAATGATCGGCCCGCAGTGCAAATTGGCTAGAATTCAGCAATTAGTGCGGTTCGCCTCCGACGACACTCCCGGCGATTTAAAACTCCTCACTGCCGCTCCATTTCGTCCAGGATCTCATCGATTGTTCGCTCGGTTACCGGCAGCGCCGCAGGCGCCAAACGCAGCGCCAGCCAGCCGCCGAGTATTCCCAGCACAAGGCCAATGATCGAGTGCCCGATTGTCATATACGCCAAATAACGTCCGACGATCTGATCGGAGGGCGAAGCGCGGGGAAACGGGCCATTTACGCGCGGGTATGCTGTCGGATGTAGGCCCTCGTAGGCGGACGCTAGCAACCGACTCGTGATCAAGCTTGATGAAACGTATCGCATGCCGCCTTGTTGATAGGCGAGCAACGATAACCGCGTCTCAGTCGTCCACAGCGACGCGTAATAATAGCTCCCAAACACAACTAGAAATCCAACCAAAAACGCCCGCTGCCGCCCACGAACGTAAATCGCCCCGATCGTTCCAAACGCAATGAGCAGCAGTCCGCACGTGTACGCAATATCACCAACGATCGGATCCGGATACACCAGACACGTCAACAGCACCGCCGCCACCACGGCCACAATCAACATCGTCCGCGACGAGTACTGCATCGTGACACTCTTCCCCTTCGAAGCGCGACTGGCTGACACTTACCACTTACGACTTACTACTTACGCCTTGCGCCTCTACTTCACCATTTCCACCTTCGCCCACTTCCCTTCGTCAATCGATTTCTCGACCGCATCCAGCACCGCCACGCACTGGGCACCGTCGTGGAAGTCAGCCATGATCGTTTTCTCGCCGCCGATCGCGCGCATCAATTCGTACACCGCATGCACGAATGTGTGCTCATATCCCAACACATGCCCGGGCGGCCACCACGCGCTCACGTACGGATGCACGCCCTCGGTCGCCATGATCGAGCGAAAACCTTGCCGCCCCGGCGGGTCCGCACAATTGTAAAACTGCAGCACATTCATCTCTTCGAAGTTGAACACCAGCGACCCTTTGCTGCCGTTCACTTCGAATCGATTGTAATTCTTTCGGCCGGGCGCCATCCGCGTCGCCTCGAACGAACCGAGCGCACCGCTGGAAAACTTGGCTAAGAATAG
>DASZZA010000398.1:0-3309 GCA_035545135.1 Lacipirellulaceae bacterium
TTCCGCCGCCACCACATATGCCCGCGTCAACTCCGCGGCCCGCGCTATGTTTTCACTGTACGCCCGCGTATTGATAATCGGGTTCCGCGGATTCGTGTTCACGTCGGCCACCGGCGCAAAAGCGATGTGAATGCCAACATCGCGCGCGTCATTTGCGATCGACCTGGCAAATTCCGCCACTGCCGCCGCAGCATCCGAACCGAGCGCATCAAATGCCCTCGCGTGGGGATAGAGCGGATAACCGCGCACCTGCTGCCCGACGCCGCGCTCGATATCCGACCCCACCAACAGCGGCACGCGTGAAATCGCCTGCAACCGCTCGAGCGTTTCCTTCGTTTCCGGCCGGCCATTGAACAGCTCCAACCCGCCGACCGGACATGTTTCCAGCAACCGCGCGATTCGCTCCGCATCCTGCTCAACCGTGCGCACCGGCGGCATGTTCGAACCGATGCGCACAAATACCAACTGCGCGATTTGCTCGCGTAGCGACATCCGTCTCGACAATTCAGCTCTTCCTGCTAACTCGGTCATTGTTTTATCGCCATTACCGGTCGCGGTATTGCTTGCGGTCTAGCTCTCCACCTTCTTTCCAAAGTCAGGATCCAGCGGAATGAACACCACCGATAAAAGGCTCGGAATCATGGCCAACATAATCCACACGAAAAAGTGTCGGTATCCGATAAGCTCCTGCATCCATCCGCTCCACATCCCCGGAATCATCATGCCGAGCGCCATGAATCCGGTGCACAGCGCGTAATGAACGGTTTGGTGTTTTCCAGCGGCGATATAAACGCAATACAGCATGTACGCGGTAAATCCGAACCCGTAGCCAAATTGCTCGACCGCCACACCTGCCGTAATCACCCACCGATTCGCCGGTTGTGCATATGCCAGAAACAGAAACGCCAAGTTGGGCAAATGCATCGACAATGCCATCGGCCAAAGCCACCGCCCGAGCCCATGGCGCGCGGCAACGAAACCACCGATGATGCCGCCTACTGTGAGCATCACCACACCGACCGTGCCGTAGATAAAACCGACCGTCCCGGTTGACAGAGCCAAGCCACCGGCTTCGCGCGGGTCAAGTAGAAACGGCGTCGTCAACTTCACCAATTGCGCTTCCGGAAACCGGTACAGCAGCAAAAACGCCAAGATCGCCAAAATTCGGGGCCGACAAAAGAATTCCGCAAATGGAGTGAGAAATCCTACGAGTCGTTCGCCTCCGGACTCCGCCGTATGACGGACTAAGAAATCCGCCGGCGGTCTCGGTAACGCTACGAAGTGATAAATGCAAAACGCCAAAAACGTGCCGGCCACGACGAAGAACGTGATCGACCACGCCAGCGGCAAATTACCCGAACGTATTTCGAACGTTGCCTGCGATGGCCGGTCGAGTTTCGGGTCCACTTGGACGACCGCAGCAAACGGCTGGTTCCAATTTGCGTCGGTCACTTCGAACCGTTCACCCTCGACCGCGCTAAAACTCGCATCGCCTTTAACCTGGCCAAACTGCACGATCTGCTGCTCGCCTGGCGGCACCGGTTTCGTAACCCGCATCAGTACCACCGCGAGGTCGCCCGCGCGACCGCCCGTCTGCCTCTTCGCATGCTTTTCGGGGCCAAATTGGCGTCGAATGAAGTCCTCGAGCCACGTTTGAGCGCGCCCCCAATACCCGTCCTTCTTCGCTGTTGTCTTGTGAACCGCCGCCTCCTGGTAAAATCCGTGCGCGATATTCCATTCTTTCGCGGCTTTGCGGACGGCTTTGGCCTCGTCGGCGCTCCGGCCACGGAGGCTAATTTGATATTTGTCGTTCGAAGCGATAATCCGCTGCGGACCGGATTCCGTAACCGGAGAGAACTGCGAGATATCAAACTTGATAGGCGTCGGTGCAACGTCCGCCGCACGTACATGAACCTGTACGACGGGCAACCCGGTCGATGATTCCAGCACACCGGCCAGCATGACCAACAATCCTTGCCCGGCGATCATCGCCATCCGGTACGCCGTGCTGCGGATTCCTACGAACCACGCTTGCTCGTGCGGCGACAGGGCCAGCAAATAAAACCCATCGGCGGCTATATCGTGCGTGGCTGACGCGACGGCAACGCCGGCCAGCGCCACCAGGCTCCACCTCAAAAAACTGGCCAGCGGAATCGACAGCGCTGTGCAACACAATCCCGCGGCCACCAGCAATTGCATCACCACTACCCACCCACGCCGCGTCCCGATGCGTTGCACCAGCGGACTCCACAACGGCTTCACGGTCCATGGCAAATACAGCCAACTTGTGTACAGCGCGATCTGCGCGTTCGACACGCCAAGCCGCTTAAACATGATGACGGCCACGGTCATCACGACGACGTACGGCACGCCTTCCGCAAAGTACAAGCTGGGCACCCACCACCAGGCGCTGCGACCTGCAGCGGGGTGAGAATCAGCGATCGGTGGCTCTTCGCTCATGCGGCATAGAAGGGGGAGATATTTGCTTCATGCGAAGTTAAATAAAATCGCGACGCGACAAAACTGTATGAAACGATGAGAGCTGAGAGATAAGGGATGAATGATACCCGCCCGTTGCCTTGAGTGCGAAATGCTTCATCCTTTATCTCTCATACTTCATCGCTCCCCCGGCTTCGTGACTCCGCCGATTTTCGCCGTCGCGGCCGGTCCTTCGCGCCCCAGCCGCGAAACCCCCGAAACGATCACTTCCCTCGCGCCTGCCCCACCGTCGAGCGCAACGATTCGCTGGTGCTTCCCGCCCGGCGCGATGTCTGTCCTCCAACCATCGTTGGTTCGCACGCGGACCAACCATTGCCACGGCGCCTTCCCGCGCGGCATTTTCATTTGCACGGCGACGCCTCCGTCAACGGCCCTCGCAGAAATCGCCGGCCTCATCGGCGTCTCGTGCCCGAGCCACGGCGACTCCGGCACGAGTGCGGGCTCTGCATAGACAGTACGCTTGAGCTTATCCGCGATGCCGCCAAAATTCTTCATCAATGCCTTCATGCTGAATTGAACGTTGCCCGTTGCCCCCGTCGTTTCGCGCGTCGCCTCGATCTGTCGGATGATTTCGTCAGCCGTCCATGCCGGCTGCGGCTTTCCGTTCGTCTTCCTGCTTCTGTCTCCAACCCTCGACGTGAAATTACCCGGCCATAAATGCCGCTCCTTCACATTTTGTTCCGCCCACCAACGCAATAGTTTCGGATAGCTCTGATGCTCGCTCTCCACCGTCCAGTAGAGCTGCGGCGTCAAATAGTCGAGCCAGCCCTCCCGCTCCCACTTGCGCGCATCCGCGTAGAGCGTGCTGTA
>DASZZA010000399.1:0-2237 GCA_035545135.1 Lacipirellulaceae bacterium
ATAAAGGATTGATGATCAGACGGACCAGCCAAGCCGCGATCAAAATTTCTTTCCATGGCGTGCTGTCCCGCCGATGCGGTTGCAGCGGCGCATAGCATCACGGTGAACACGATGAGCATGCGCGCGGCCGCGCGCCATGGACATCCAAGTATGAAGTGCATGAAGTTCCCGCCTTATGACGACACTGACCCTACTGACTCAGTTCACGCCATACACACGCGACTTTGCGCCGTAGCGCACTACACGCACCGAATTACTCATAGGCTTGTTGAGATCGATACCGGCTCCACGCTCCGGTTCCGAGTTCAAGTCTGCAATGCTACGCAACGACAGCGTGATTTCGCCCATCGAATTTGCAAGCGCCATCATCTCGGCCTGCCGCGGCGTCAGCTCCAACGTGGCGGTCGAGGCCGACGCATCCGCCATTTTCTTGCCTGCCTTGGTTTCGATCTGCTGGCCGATCGCCATGACCCGCACATTGTGGAAAAGCGTATCCGAGACGTTTTCTTCCTGACCGTTGCGGCCGCGCAGATGACGGATCAGGATGACGTCGACGTGATCGTTCGGAAGGATGAGACTACCCGCCGCCGTCTCGGCTCTGATCTTCGTTGAGATGGCGCGCATGCCGTGGGGGAGGATCGCAGCCAGAACTCCGCCCTGGCCCGCTTTGATCAACTTTTGCGCCGTAACGGGCTCACCCGCGAGAAGCGCCGAACGCGCGACCGAACCCGAAAGTTCGTGCATTTTCGCGACGCCACCATTTTGTTTGGTGATGTACTGAGGTGATATCGACTTCTTCGGCCATGAGACCCAGCGGAAATTGCCTTCGTTGACGAACTGGCCCACCGCCACGTTCGAGGCCGCAACCAACACTTCGTCGCTTTCGACCTTTTTTACGACGGTGATCGGTGCCGCCGGCTGCATGAATGAACTCGCGACGTAGTAAGCGAGCCCCGCCGCAGCGAAAGCTACGGTGAAACCAATGACCTGTGCCCGCTTCATTGCGCCCCCGAAGTCCTTTCAACTAGGTCCGGAATCATGGCGCCGATACTGGGGGACAAACGTCAATGCGAGGTTAACCGAAGTTTCAGATTGGGGCGCAACCGTTAAGGCATTGCCACGGTTGGTGAGCTTCGGCGCGTTAGCGGATGCAAGAAGCGAAGGCTTGCGGGAGTCAGGCCATCACCGCATGGAAAAGCTCTGTCGTTGGAAAAACCATCAGTCCGCCGGCCGCAATCGCGATCCCATAAGGAATGGGACCGCCGGCAGTATGGAGGCGTTGGGCCCAATCCGGCAAAGGTAAGAGACCCGCCGGCACCCGGCGATACCCGAGAATCACCACGCACAGCACGCCTCCGAATATCGTAACGAAGGCCAGATATTCGATGACGTGCGCGCTACCCATCCAGAGCGCTCCGGCAGCCATCAGCTTGGCATCGCCGCCGCCCAGGAGATTTTTCGCAAAAAGCGCGAACGTGAAGGCCAGGACTGCGACCGCGCAAGCGAGATGTATCCCGAAGGTTTCCATCGGCATCCAGGTCAGAAGCGCGACCCCGAGAAAGCCACCGATCAGAGCCAGGGAAATACGGTTCGGGATCTTCATCGTGAAAAGGTCGTTTGCCGCCGAAAACGCCATCGCAACGGGAAAGACCATCATCAGAAGGGAGGTAACTGCGGACATTATTCTGCTTCCCGAAAAGGACCCCACTTATGCAAGGAGTGCGCATATTTCGGTAAATATTGACCTAACAAGACGCGGTTGTTGTTCACGGACCGCTTTGTGAAAAGCCCGACGCGACCGCGCTGAAGCTGCTGCTCAGCGAATTCCGGACTCCGATCGCCCCGGCAATGATCGCGATACTGACAATGACGGCGATCAAGGCATATTCAATCGAAACAGCACCCCGGTCGTCGCTCGCGAACGTTTGCAATAGGTGGCGTCTTGGTTTGAGTTGCATGCAGAATCCTCGCACGTGCAGCTCCGATCAGCGTTCTGGAGAGGTTAAAAAAAGCGCGTCCGGAGAGATCTCCGAACGCGCTGTTCGGCTATCATGCCGAATGCTGCGCAATTACTCGCCCGAAGCGCTGTTCGCGGTGTCAAGCTTGTCGCTGATCGTCGAGAAGGTCGTGCTCAGGCTCGTTTTCAGCTTGCCCAGGGCAACGATGATGCCGACGCCGACGATGGCAGCAATCAGACCGTATTCGATGGCCGTTGCGCCCGACTCGTCGTTCATGAA
>DASZZA010000400.1:0-8311 GCA_035545135.1 Lacipirellulaceae bacterium
GTCTGGCCGGCCGTGATCGCCACCGGCGTGGCGAAGTTCACCTGCTGCCAGCCGCTGGAGCTCTCGCTGGTGAACGTGGCCGTGGCCAAGAGCTGGCCCGTACTCGACCACAGGCTGCCGATGTGCGTACCCGTGTTCTTCGCGCTCTTGTAGAACCGGATGCCAGTGATATAGCCGTCCGTGTCCGAAGTGAATTTTACACCGACTTCCAGGGAGTCTCCTTCCTTGACGTCCACGATCGACGGCTGGGTGTTTGTCGGCCAGAGGGACGAGACGGTCGCCGGAGCGGCGGCCGTTGTAAAGTTCGACGTGAACGTCTGCGCCAGAGCGTTGCCGGCCAGGTCTTTTACGCCCTGGACCGAGACCGTGTACGTGGTGCTATTGGACAGTGCCGCGGTCGGCGCGATCGTCACCGTCTTAGCACTGGCGTTGTAGCTCACCGTGGCGGAGACCGCCGTATTGCCGCTGAGCAACTTCACGCTGCTGGAAGTCACCGTGCTGGCATCGAGCGCTTCGCTGAAAGCGACTGTGACCGACGCCGACGTGGCCACGTTGCTGGTGCCATTGGCTGGGCTGATGCCGCTCACCGTCGGCGGTGTGGTGTCGACTGGACTGGAGGCCACCGTAGTGAATGTCGAGGTGAACGTCTGCGCCAGAGCGTTGCCGGCCAGGTCCTTCACACCCGGGTAGTCACCAACCAGGGAGATGGTATATGTCTTCGAGTTCGCGAATGCGACGACTGGCGTGATCGTCACTGAATTATTGCTGCTATTGAAGACGACGTTGGATGTAACGATCGAATTGCCGTCCAAAATCTTGACGGTACTGTTGCTTATCGTGGCCGCATCCATTTTTTCACTAAACGCCACGGTGACCGATGAGTTCGTAGCGACACTCGTTGCCCCATTGGCTGGGTTCGTGCTCACGACCGTCGGCGGTGTGGTGTCGGCAGGTGGCGTGTTGTTGAGCACCACGTCGACCCAGTAGTTACTGTTCTGGTAGGACTGGGTGGGGAAAGCGGAGGAGTTGCCGTACTGGAACACGCCGCCGCCCGTAGCCACGTGGAGCGGGCCGCTGGTCATCGGGCTGGAGAAGTAACCTCGGTCCACCGAGAAGTGGCCGTTGGGGTCGAAGTACGAGGCAATGTACGTCTGGCCGGCCGTGATCGCCACCGGCGTGGCGAAGTTCACCTGCTGCCAGCCGCTGGAGCTCTCGCTGGTGAACGTGGCCGTGGCCAAGAGCTGGCCCGTACTCGACCACAGGCTGCCGATGTGCGTGCCCGTGTTCTTCGCGCTCTTGTAGAACCGGATGCCAGTGATATAGCCATCCGTGTCCGAAGTGAATTTTACACCGACTTCCAGGGAGTCCGATTCTCCGACGTCGGCCGTGGATGGAGCGGAGCTGGTTGTCCACATCGACGAAATCACCGGAGCCGCCGCCGTACTGAACGACGAGATAAAACTCCCGTCCAACGCGTTATTGCTGAGATCTTTCACGCCCGAGGCGCCACCCAGAATGTATACGGTGTAACTCGTGGCATTTTCGAGCGGCGAGGTTGGCGTAATCGTGACCGTGTGATTCGCGGCGTCATACGAGACGCTTTCCGCCACTCTGTTCGTCGCATTCTTCAGCAACAACACGCTGTTGATATTTACCGTGGCCGCATTGAGTCCTTCGCTAAAGGCGATTGTGATCGTTCCGTTCGGCGATACGTTGGGCGTGCCATCGGCGGGTGAAATACCGGTGACTTCCGGCGGAATCAAATCGGGCGCGGGCGCCGCACTGGTTACAAACGACGAGGTGACAGTGTCGGAAAGAGCATTTCCGCTCTGGTCTTTGACGCCCATGGCGCCGCCCGTCACGACGATCGTGTAGGTCATGCTGTAGGCCAGCGGCGCGGTTGGCGTCAGTGTAGCCGTCATCGTGATAGGGTTATACATAAGCACCGTGGGGACGAACCCATTCATACTGTCGATCAGCTTGACGGTGCCCGCGGTGATCGACGATGGATCCATCGCTTCGCTGAACTTCACGGTGATGTCGCTGTTAACGTCCACGTTTTGCGCGCCCGCGCCTTGCGACAAGGAAAGCACTGTCGGCGGAGCCGTATCCAGCGGCGGCGGTGTGCTCAACTCCACGTCGACCCAGTAATTACTGGCTTGGCTCGTAAGGGTCGGGAACGCGGTGGCACCTAACGCATAGACGCCACCCGCAGCCGGCACGTGCAACATCCCGGAATCGATTGAACTGCTGAAATAGTTGCTATCCATTGCGTAGTGTCCGCTGTCGGTATGGTACGACGCGATGTAGGTCTGACCGGCCGTGATCGCCACCGGCGTCGCGAAGTTCACTTGCTGCCAGCCGGAGGCCGTCTCATTGGCGAAGGTTGCGGTAGCCAACAATTGGCCGGTACTCGACCAAAGGTGAGCGACATGTGTCCCGGTGTTGCCGGCACTCTTATAGAAGCGAAGCCCCGTAATGAAGCCACTCTGATCGGCCGTGAACTTCACTCCAAGTTCAGCAGCTTGCGAGCTGCCCGAGTCAGTCGTTGTCGGCGTCGCATCATTCGGCCAGATGCTTGAGCGGATCGATGCGGGCTGGCCGGGTGTGAGGAACGAAGCCGCCGTGTCGGTTGCCAGCGAGTTGCCGGCCATGTCCTTCACACCGCCGTCGCCGCCAATCAGCACGACCGTGTAGATCGAGGATGTCGACAACTGGTCGGTAGGTGTCACCGTGATCGTTTGATTCGTCGCGTTGTATGATACGGTAGTCGAAATCACGACGGTATTGGCGCCCATCTGTAGCGGGCAACCGCTGCACCATCCGCCCGGCGTGCTACAGCAGCCGCCAGGAACCGAATTCGGGTCCGGCTTCAATAGCATCACGCTGTTCGTATTGACCGACGAGGATTGAAGAGCCTCGCTCAGAGTTACCACGATCGCCGAGTCGGTTGTGAGCGAGCCAGATGGGTCCGTGGATTTAAAAGACTCGACCGTAGGAGCCGTGGTGTCTGAATTCGTGGTCGTGTCGAGAACAACGTCGACCCAGTAATTCGTATTTGCGTACGTCAACGTGGGGAAGCCGCTGTTCGACCCGTATCGGTATACGCCGTTCGTGCCGCCCACGCCGGTAGGATTTGCATGTAGCGGCCCGTAGCTAATGCCTTGCGTGTCAAAGTAGTTGTTGTTGGCGGAGTAGTGGCCGAACGGCGCGAAGTACGACGCGATATAGGTCACGCCTGCGGTTATTGGAACCGGCGTCGCAAAGTTTACCTGCTGCCAGCCGCTGGCAGTTTCGTTGGTAAAGGTAGCTGTTGCCAGCAGTTGACCGGTGCTCGACCACAAGTTGCCGATGTGTGTACCGGTGTTGGTGCTCGCCTTGTAGAAGCGTAGACCGGTGATATAACCGTTCGTGTCCGAGGTGAACCGCACTCCAACTTCGATTGAGTTTTTGTCTCTCGAGTCGATCGTCGTGGGTTGGTCCTGGTCGCGCCAGAACGAGTAGATGCCTGAGTCGACGATCGGATTTACGTCGACCTTAGGTCCGTTTTGCTCAATGTTGCCACTATCGTCGACAGCCCGGCTAAGGATCGAAAAGGGACCATTGCTACGTGTGGTAAATGTGTAGGTCCAGTTCGTGCTTCCCGTTGCGCGGTGCCAAGTCGTACCGCCGTCGACGGACACTTCGACGTCGGCTATCACGCCGCCGCCGGAATCCATGGCTGTGCCCGTCGCTGTCACCGTTTGATTGGCCGGCAGAAGTGCGCCCGCAACGGGTGAGAGTATGGTTGACACAGGTGCAATAGTGTCGGTTGATGCTGTCGCGCGAACCAATTCCGCCATAAGCGTCGCCGGCTGCACGCCCATGTCGGCAAACAAGTTGATCGTCGCCTGTTGAAGTGCTGCATCGGTGGCCGCCTGATACACCGGATGATAGTCGTCGAGCGCCCATGAGTACTGAATCGAACCAGCTGAAAACACCAGCGCGCCGCTGCTGGCCCGATACAACGTCATGCTATGTGTGGCGGTGCCTTTACCATACGTCGAGCCATAATCCTGCAAGTACTGGGCAACATTTCGCGTCGTCGATGAAAGGTCGATCAACCCCGCCGGCCGGAAGCCGTTGTCTAAGTCCTCGTCCCATTCGTAACCCAAGGCGCGGTCGCCCAGTGAAACACTTTCGCCCGGATCGAGCGACGCGACCACCGTATCGCGCCAGAATCGCAGTGCCGAAAAATTGCTCGACACATCGATCGTCGAGCCCAGATCACCGTTGCTGTTAACCGTAAAGATTGTGCCAGTGAGTGCATTTTCCGGATGGCCGCCGTCGGTAGTAGCCGCGAACCGCGGGTCGCGCCACGTTCCGGTCCAAACGCCCGGCGTCGGGTCGGTAATTGCATTGTCCAATGTCTCCTTGTACACAAACAGCGTCGTGTAAGGTGTACCCGAACTGTCGGCGCCCCAGCGAGTTTTCCAGAACACCTCGTTACCGCTGAAGAACGCCAGATTTACCCCGGCGTCGCGAGCCGCTTCCACATTTGCCCGTTGTTCGCCCGACCAATACTCGTCGTGTCCGACCGAGAGAAACACCTTGTGCTCTAAAAGCTCTGAACCGCGGACGGCTGTGTCGATGCTCGACGTGTAGCTGACGTCGAACCCGTTCCGCTCCAAAAAACGGGTCATGGCATATTCTTCACCAAAGTAGAAGTTGAGCGGTGTGTCAACGGCCGTATTGAAGGGCCTGCTGTACGTAACCGCCCGTGCACGACCGCCGGGATAATTCGGGGCATAGAGACTACTGCCGCCCCATGTGTTGTATGCTTCCCAGGTCGCGTCCGAAGTCTGAACCAGCAGATCCGAATGGCCTTCATCATCTCGAACGACGAAGAGGATAAAGTTTTCACCGCGACCATCGTCGCGGACCAGCTTCGCGTAATAGACGCCCGAGACTGCGTTTACCGGGACGTTCCACGATGCCGATACATGCCAGTTGCTCGCATCGGTAGAGTTCGTATCGGCATGATAAATTGGACTCGGCTGATCATTTAGATTCGTCGGATTAACCGTCGCGACCAAGCGAGCACCAATGCCCTGATACCAGCCGAGGCGATAGATATCGATATGGTAATCCGACGCAGTTGTATCGATCTTGAATTCGACCTTCTGGCCGTGGTCGACGCTGAACTCGGCAGCATAACCTTGGATCGTCGAGGACACCCCGCCGTCGACTTCCCAACCCTGGGTACCCGGCAATTGATTCTCCGCCACGATTTGCGATGCGGAGAGCATCATACGTTCTTCGAGCGCTTCGAAGGACGGGATCTTTTTGTTGTGGTGCCGAGCGGCAGAACGTTTGCCGCGACCATTTTTCTTGGGACGGCGTGGCGAAAAGAACATAGATGTTGTTCGAGGAGAGGAGAGTGGCCGAAGCCGAGGAGGTTCTCGCGCCGCCGCGATCGAGCAGGTGACTCGATCGCCTGCCTCGACTGGCGGCCCCCTGGCAGAGCGGCACGGTGGACGAGTAGAAGTTCAGGCTAATTGGGCCGGCGAGGCTGTCAAAAAAGCATGCAAAGGGGAGCACAATGGCCCTAGATCAGCCGGTTTTGGGCAACTTCCGATGTTGCGTTTTGGCCACATTCGCTCCCCCGCTGCGGCCAGTAAACGTCCCCTCTCGGACTGCAATGCCGGCCACGGAATCGCTCATGTTGATGCCGACATTGACGTACTCGACCCGCTCCGATAACGTCTTGCCCCGACTACGTCGGCAGGAGCGTGCTGCGTCGCCGGTCGCGACGCGCGCTCGTTCGACCACAGAGGACTGTTGCCGTGCCCATTGCCTCAAACGTTCGACTTGCCGCGGATGTCCGCATTGCGCACCCCGAGCTGGTGAACCTTTACGGCTGCTCGATTGGCGCCGGCACACGGATCGCGACGTTCGTAGAGATCCAGAAAAACGCGTTCGTCGGCGCTCGCTGCAAGATCAGCTCTCACAGCTTTATATGCGAAGGGGTCACCATTGAGGACGAGTGCTTCGTCGGCCACCACGTTTGCTTCACCAACGACCTTCACCCACGAGCAACGAATCGCTCAGGGGAACTTCAAACGGAAGACGATTGGCAAGTCGTCCCCACGCGAGTTTGCCGCGGAGCATCGATCGGTTCAGGAGCCGTCATCCTTTGCGGCGTCACGATTGGCGAGCGCGCTCTTATCGGCGCCGGCGCCGTCGTAACTCGCGACGTGCCCCCCGGCGCGGTCGTAGTTGGAGTTCCGGCCCGCGCTCTGGCCCAAACTTGTCGAAAGGCTGCATCATGAGCCCACAAGCCAATCGGCCTACGGTACCGCTTGTCGATTTGGTCGAGCACAACCGCCGCGTCGCGCCGGCGTGCTTGGCCGCGATCAACGACGTCGTGGAAAAGGCCCAGTTCGTTCTTGGCCCGGCCGTGGAACGCTTCGAATCCGACTTTGCCGACTATTTGGGAGTTGAGCATTGTGTGGGAGTCAACAATGGAACGTCGGCGCTCCAGCTAGCCCTACACGCATGCGGTATCGGGTTCGGCGACGAAGTCATTACGACACCCCACACTTGGATTAGCACAACGTGGGCCATCAGCTACGTTCGTGCCAAGCCGGTTTATGTGGACATCGACCCTGTGACGTACAACCTGAACCCTGCTCTCGTGAGCCAGGCAATCACGCCTCGCACCAAGGCGATTTTGCCAGTTCATTTATATGGCCAGGCGTGCGATCTCGGCGCGCTAGCGAAGATCGCCCGAGATCGTGGTCTACTGCTGATCGAAGACGCAGCCCAGTCTCACGGTGCCCAATATCAAGGTCGCCGTTTGGGGTCCATTGGCGACGTCGGCTGCTTTAGCTTCTATCCGGGCAAGAATCTCGGTGCGTTCGGCGAAGCCGGCGCGGTCGTCACCAATCATCGGGAGATTGCCGACCGGGTTCGACGTCTGCGCGATCATGCCCAGGACGGCCGGCATCATCATGTTGAGGTTGGCTACAACGCTCGCATGGAGGGCATCCAAGGCGCTGTTCTCGGCGTAAAACTGCAACACCTGGACGAGTGGAATTCGGCCCGCCGGTGCCATGCAGCCAGGTATCGGGCGCTATTATCAGACGTGCCCAATCTTCGCATTCCCACCGCCACGATTCCCGAGAGTCACGTTTGGCATTTGTACGTCGTGCTGTTGAGCGGCGTCGATCGCAGCCAGTTGATGCGGCAGCTTGCGGATCGCGGCATCGCTACGGCAATTCACTATCCGACGCCAGTGCCGTTTCAGCCGGCTTACGCCCATCTGGGCTATCGCCGTGGCGATTTTCCGATTGCTGAGGATATTACCCGTCGGTGCCTGTCGCTGCCGATGTACCCCGAGCTGACCGACGAGCAAATTGATTACGTTGCGGAAAAGGTCCACGATTGCCTTGCCACGACGTCGCGTCTTGCGGCATGAGAACAATCGATATGGAATTGCGCGATAAAAGAATCCTGGTCACGGGAGGTGCCGGTTTCATCGGCTCCCACTTGGTGGATCAACTACCCGACTGCCGTGTCCGCGTGCTCGACGATCTTTCGACAGGCAAAGCGGAGAATCTTGCGTCGGCTTACAAACAATCGGACGTCGAATTCGTCCGCGGCGACATCCGCGACCGCTCCCTGGTCGCGGACCTCGTTCGCGAATGCGATGTGGTGTTCCATCTGGCCTGCCGCGGCGTCCGGCACTCCATCGGTCATCCTATTGAGAGCCATCAGGTCAATGCCGAAGGAGCGCTGCTATTGCTCGAAGAATCCCGCCGCGCCGGGGTGAAACGATTCGTGCACGTTTCCTCGTCGGAAGTGTACGGGACCGCCCGTTACGCACCGATGGACGAACACCACCCGACCTTCCCGGAAACCGTTTACGGCGCCGCCAAGTTGGCCGGCGATGCTTACGCCCGCGCGTACCACCAAACGTATGGACTCGCCACGACGGTCGTTCGGCCGTTCAACAACTTTGGCCCGCGCAGCCATCACGAAGGGGATTGCGGGGAAGTGATTCCGCGGTTCGTCGTCTGGGCACTCAATGGACAGCGTCCCGTCGTGTTCGGTGACGGCACGCAGACGCGCGACTTTATTTATGTCGAGGAAACAGCTCGTTGGCTCCGCCGCGTCGCCGAATGCGACGCGCTCATCGGCCAAACGATCAATCTTGGCTCCGGAAAAGAAACGTCGGTGTTAGACCTGGCGAGGACCGTCTACGAAACGGTTGGGCTCGACGTGCCGGAGCCCGACTTCCAGCCACAGCGTCCCGGCGACGTCCGACGCC
>DASZZA010000401.1:0-7575 GCA_035545135.1 Lacipirellulaceae bacterium
GCAGCGGCGACGAATGGTACTTCTGGTGCCGCCGCACCGGCCGCGGCGATTTGGATTCGGCTCGCAAACTCATGCAGAGCTATCTCCAGGCCGGCTGGATCGCAACGACCTTAGATGGGCAGCTCAAGCTGCTCACTTACCATCTGTTGGAAAACAATCCGAAGGCGGCTTTGGAAAGCGCCAGGAAGGCCGTCGAGTTGGCCGGAAAAGATCTCCTGGGAAATGCCAACACCGAATATGAACAGCTGCACCTTGCCTTCATCGCTCGCGAGTTAAAGCAAAAGGACATCGAAGATGCGGCCCTTAAGGAGATTCGCCGAGTAAGCGAAGAATTTCGCACCAAGCATCCCCACTTCAGCGCGACCAATGTCGCGATATGCGATATCCTGGAAGGCAAGACTCCGTCCGACGACGTCCTTGCCACGATCGACCAATACATCGAAAAGCAGCCGAAGGAAGTCCGTTGCAACTGCGAATATTTTATTGGCCGCGCGTTTGACCTGGCCGGCGACAAAGACAAGGCCGAAAACTACTGGAAACGTTGCGTGACACGTGGTCCGTTCGACCGCTACAACGCTACCCTAGCCGGCAAGTATTTGTGCGATCGACACAAAACATCGCGCTAGTGGTCAATGACAACCGATATTGGAGCAACAATACTCGCAAGAGTTCAGTTGAACGGCTAATTCCGAATTCTTGCGCGAAGTGGGTATCCACTTTGCTCAAGTGACCACAATTCGTTGTGGTCTTGTTGCCATAAAAGTTATTGTACGCCGGAGGCGTTTCACTCCGAAGCCCAGGGTCGCCGCGAAGCGGCGCACCCTGGGTGGACAAACCGCGCTCATTCCGTTTACGCCGCAGGCGTTACACATCGGCGAGATGGGGATTTTCAAACGACAGGTGTAACTCCTGCGGAGTAACCGAAGCCGTCGGACCCGCGATCCCCGGGTGCGCGGCTGAGCCGCGACCCTGGGCTGCTGAGTTGAACCGCTTCGCGGTACATAAATGCTGTCTCCAAGCAAAATCGCATAATATTCAGCCGCTACCCATGGTGGTCACTTGAGTGAAGTGGATACCCATATCTTGCGACTTCGGCTGCACCGACAAAACCGAGTGTCATTGACCACTACGCTTTGTCTCAAAACGATCAGCCGCAGGGCGCTAGCCCTTGGTTCAACGAAAAAACCGGCCGCTAGGGCGGTCGGCGGATTCCTATTGCGCGTTTTGAGACAAATCCTAAGTTCCGCAAGACTATACCGCACGAAACGTAAAACAAAACGTGCTTCCCGCGCCCAGCGATGATTCGACGAATATGCGGCCGCCCCCTCGTTCCACAATGCGCTTGCAAATGGCCAAACCGATGCCGGTCCCGCTGTAAGCCTCTCGCGGATGCAGTCTTTGAAAGATGACAAAAATCTTCTCGTGAAAAGTTGGATCAATTCCGATTCCGTTGTCGGCAACGCGAAATACCCAGTTTCCGTCTTGCTGCTCCGCCGCGATTTCAACGTGCGGCGCATCGACGCCGCGAAACTTGAGCGCGTTGCCGATCAGGTTTTCGAATAGGCAAACCAGCTGGGCCCGGTCCGCTTGAACCATCGGGAGAGTCCCTCGGTAGACTTGACACTTCGATTTCTCGATTTCGACCCGCAGCCTTTCGATCGCCTGATCACAGGCAATGTTCGAGTCTGTGGGCTCCAGCGGCCCGCCTTGCGTTTCGATACGCGAATACAGGAGCAAACCCGTAAGCATCTGCTTCAATCGGTGCGCGCCCTCGACAATGTATTCGATGTAGCTCTGCGCTCGGTCGTCGAGGACGTAGTGGTATTCGGCTTGAAGTATTTGGCAAAATCCCGCGACTTTTCGTAAGGGCTCTTGCAGGTCGTGCGAGGCGGCGTATGCAAAATGTTGAAGCTCCGCCTTCGACCGTTGTAATTCGCCTCGCGCGTCTTCCAGTTGCCGAGCGTAGAGTCCAAGCAAAGTGTTGGATTCTCCAAATTGGTGCATCAGTTCCGAGTCGCCGTAGCCATCGCTCGCAACTGCCGTTCGATCGGTTGCAATCGGCATTATGCTCATGGCAGCGGTACCAAAACAGATTCCCAAAATACGTACCCAATAGCCGGTGAGCTACGCTCGCCGGATTTTGGAACGCATCGCGGTCCAACCTTATTTCGATGGTTACGACAAAAAGTAAATTGCTCTAGGGTAGCTAAGGGGAAATGAGCGGGTCTATCTTTGGTGACGATATTTGTGAACGGAGAGCTGGCGTCAAGTGGCCGCATAGCGAAACGAATCTGCTCAAATTGGAGGCGTCATGTTGGAAGGATAGCCACGTCGTCTAACCAAAACCCCGCGAACGATGCGAGGTGTTGAGCAAATTCTGGGAGGTCGATCGGCTTTGCCATATACGCGCTTGCGTGGTTTCTGTACGCGGCATTCACGTCGCACTCCGCTGCCGACGTCGTCAGCACAATCGCGGGAATTACTGTCAGTGCTTCGTCTTTCTTTAGTTCGCAAAGCAGTTGCCGTCCGTCCATGCGTGGCATATTTAGGTCGAGCAAAATGATCTGCGGCAAAATCAATCCGGCCGATGTCGCCGCATTTCGCAGCACCGCAAGTGCCTCGATTCCATCGCGAGCAACTTGAATGTCAATCGTCAAAGGTATCTTGTTGAAGGCGTGCTTCGTTAGCAGAACATCGTCTTCGTTATCTTCTACGAGGAGCACGTTAAACCGACGCTGCGAGTTCCGACCGTTCATCTACAGGTTCCTCTACAAGTGCGCGAATCGTGAACCGGAACGTGCTGCCCGAGCCCAACTGAGAATCAACGAAAATCTGTCCTCCATGGCGTTGAACAATTCGCTTGCACGCCGCCAGCCCGATCCCCGTGCCGGGATACTTGTCGCGGCTGTGCAAACGCTTGAATATCTCAAAGATCACTTGATGATGCTCGGGCGAAATGCCGATCCCGTTGTCACTCACCGAGACTTCCCAATACTCGCCGGTTCTTCGAGCATCGATGCGAATATTCGGCGGTTCGCCGCTCCGATACATGATCGCGTTTCCAATCAAATTCTGTAGCAATTGCACCAACTGAACACGGTTGCCAAGTACCATCGGAAGCCGGCCGCAGCTAATGGTCGCCCTCGTTTCATTAATTGCGGCCTGCAGGTTTGCCAAGGCATCCTCAACCACTTCTGCAAAATTCACCATTTGAAACACGACATGCTGATCTCGCTCGACTCGCGAATACGCCAACAAATCCATTACCAATGCTTTCATTCGCTTAGCGCCATTGACGATTCGCTCAATAAACGTGTCGGCTTGCTCATCTAGCCGGCCCTGGTATTCCTCCTTAAGAAGGTTGCAGAAGCTAGTGATCGATCGCAGAGGCTCCTGCAAGTCGTGCGAGGCAACGAACGCAAACTGACGCAGCTCCTCGTTCGAGCGAAGCAATTCCTCATTCGACCGCTCCAAGTCGCCCTTCGCCTGTCGCAGTTCAATGGCTACTAGCTCGGCATGTTGACGTCGTTCATCGGCCGCACGGGCAAGCGCCGCTTCTGTTTCCGCCCGAGCGCGCACCGCTTCCAATTCCTTGTTCTTCAACTCTTCCAAAATGCGCTGATTTTCTTCCTGAAAGAATTTCCGTCGCAGCAACGCCCGAATGCGGCCCTTGAGAACCGCCTGGTCGCTCGACTTTCCTACGAAGTCGTCGGCGCCGGCTTCCAATGCGCGGGTCAGGTCCTCCTTGGCTTCTCGCCCGGTTAGCATCAAAACTGCAATTGGATTGTCGAGCGACGTGCGCATCGCCACTATGCGCCGGCATAACTCGATTCCATCCAGTTCGGGCATGACGAGATCCACCAGCGCAAGATCGTACGACGAGGCTTCCAAACGAGACAACGCCTGCTTTGGCTCCGCCACTGTGTCGACCGAATAGCCCTCCTCTTGAAGTAGACGTGACAAGTGCGATAAATACGTTTGGCTGTCGTCGACCGCCAACACACGCGCTCGCCGAAACGCGTTTTCGCTTTGCAGAACGAACGACGCTTCGCCCTGCGGCCGCTCCAGCATGGCCCGAATCCGAATTACCAAGATGTCGGTATCGGTCGACTTCTTGAAAAAATCGTCGGCGCCGCTATCGAGTCCCCGGACTTCCGTGTCTTCGCTCTCGTCCGCGGTCAACATGATGATCGGTATGCCACGAGTATTGATGTTCATTCGTACTCGCCGACATAATTCATCGCCACGCATGCCTGGAAGACAGTAATCGACGATCATCACGTCGGGCGGCGACCGATCCAGTTGAGCCAGGGCTTCGTCTGCCGAACCAACGACTGTCACTTTCCAATCGTGCGCCTCCAAATCCATCCGAAGCCGAAGCGCCTGGGTTGGCGAATCTTCAACGATGAGAATCCGATTTGGTTCTGTCATGCGCACACCTCTTGCTGAACGGGAAAGACACCCTTGATCGCGGTGCCGATCGAATCAAGCGGCAGCGTTACGCTCGACGCCCCAAGTGTGCGCGCCACTTCGGGCATTCCATTCACCACGGCCGTCGATGCGTCTTCCGTAATCGTGAAACCGCCGGCTCGATGAATCGCTAGCAATCCTTCCGCCCCATCATCGCCCATGCCGGTTAGGACGACGCCGACTGCGCGTCGCCCAAATGCCTCGGCCATGGAACGCAGTAAAATCGTCCCGGAGGGACGCTGCCCGCTGACCGGCGGACCGCTATCCAACTTCAAGCAACCCGCGCGAATCGTAAGATGCTTGTCAGCCGGCGCAACATACACCCGACCTGGCTCCGGCCACTCGCCGTCACCGGCCTCCTTGACCAACTGCGGCGATATGCGATCCAACCATGCGACAAATCCGCTCTGAAAACTCGCGACAATATGCTGAACTACCAAAATTGGCAGCGGAAAATCAGGGCCAATGGCGGTCAGCACGGTCTCGATAGCCCGCGGGCCGCCCGTTGAAGCCACGATGCCCACCATGCGCGCACAACACGGCGGCGCCGCCCCCGTCATCGCGTTGTGCAATCCTTGAGGCGCGTGCGTCTTTGGTTGCATTCGCGAATTGTTGAACCGCTGTCGAACCACCTTTACCCGGCTCATTACCACCAACTCGCGGCAAATTCGCCTCGCATTGGCCGGGAATGAGTTTTCTCGGTCCCATGTTGGTTTTTCCATGGCCGACACAGCGCCTGCCCGTAAGGCATTCATGGTCAAATCGACGTCAGCCGCGTTGACGCTGCGCGACACGATCACAATCGGCGTTGGCCGCACTTCCATAATGCGCCGTGTTGCGTCCAGTCCACTCATCCGCGGCAAGTCGATATCCATCGAAATCACGTCCGGTCTAGCGCCCTCAAGATTCGCTAGCGCTTCCTCCGCCGATTGACATTCCGAGACGACGGTTAGACGGGCGTCGGTGCTAACCGCGACGCGCAAATATTCGCGCACTGTCGGCGAGTCCTCGACGATCATCACTCGTATCGGATCCATGAGACAAATCGCTTTGACATTTCAACGGCTACACTAGCTGTCGCACCGTGCTGAGCAGTTCCTGGTGGTCGAATTTGCGTTTTACGATGTACGCGTTCGCGCCAAGCTCCAGCCCCCGTTGTAGATCTTCCTGCCGGTCGCGCGACGTAACCAATATCACCGGCGTATCCGCCAGCGGCCGCTCCGACTTCATCCGCTCCAACAATGCAAACCCATCCATCCGCGGCATTTCGATATCCGAAATAACCAGCGCGAATTTTTTCTTTTGCAGCTGTATTAGTGCCTCGACGCCGTCCACAGCCACGCTTACATCGTAACCCTGAGCTTCCAAAATGCTTTTTTCGAGCGTCCGCGTCGTGAACGAGTCGTCGACGATGAGGACCTTTTCCCGTGCGGGAGCGTCCGTTGACGATATCGGCTTGGCTCCGATATCCGTTGGATGAAGCGGAGCGCCGTCCACAATTGCCGTCGGCTGGATGACTAGCGCGGCGCGGCCGTCATCGAGTAAAATGCCACCAGCCCATTGATCGGCCTCCACCAACTCGTCCAGATTCAAGATCAGGGCGTCGCGCTCTTCCACAAGTGTATCCACCGAAACCGCAAGTAGGCGAGTGCCCGACTTCAGCAGCAAGATTGACAGCGCCCCGTTCTCGTCTAACGCGCTCGCATGTTCGTCTTGTCCCAAAATCTCTCCCAACCTCAGCAAGCGCACCGGCCGGCGCTGATACGTTACGACAGGCTGGCCTTCAATCGTCTCCACTTTGTCTCGTGTGAGTCGCAGCAGACGTTCAATGCCGCGCGATGGAATCGCAATCGTCTGATTGCTGCATGTCACCACCAATACGCGGTGCGTGGACACAAACATCGGCACCGACAGGTGAACGCGCACCCCGCATTCCGGCCGCGGCACTAGCGTGACTTCGCCCTGAAGACCCACCGCAGCATCGCGGACAATCGACAGACCCATTCCGCGGCCGGCCAGTTCGGTCGCCGCGTTGAAGGTCGAAAATCCCGGCTCAAATAGCACCGAGAGTATTTCGCGAATCGACGAGTGGGCAGCGGTCGCTTCGGCGAGAATTCCGCGGCGAATCGCCTGCTCTCGTATCCGCGCGACGTCGATCCCTTGGCCGTCGTCGTCAATCACAATGTTGAGCCGACCGGCGGCCACTTCCACACTCAGCGTTACGTGCCCAGCCTCCGGCTTGCCCTTAGCGCGACGCTCGTCAGGCAGCTCGACGCCGTGCGATACGCAGTTACGCAATAGATGCATAACGGGGTCTTTGAGCTCCTGCAAGACCATGCGGTCGGCGCGAACGTCCAAACCGAACGTCTGTAACTCAATTCGCTTGTTCTCCGATTTCGCCAGCTCACGCACCATTTTACGAAAGCCCTGGAACACGCTATGCGCCGGCACGAGTCGCGCAGCGTATACGTCGCGCTGTATTTGGCACGCACGTGCCTGCAACTGCCACGCGACGCGTCGATGCTCCGCTCCCAATTGCCGCGCACGTTTGGCAAGATTGCTAATTTGCCGGTCCGCGCCTTCCACGTATCGAACAATGCGGCTGTATTCAGGAAGGGCCGAAAGCTTGTGCAACTTCGACGACGCGCCGCGGCGCAATGCGTCGCGCTCGCGGTCGAGGTCATTGAGCTCCAACTGTAGCGAAGCAATGTGGTGCCCAAGTCGCGACATTCGCTGGTTGTCGGACAACATCTGGCCGGATGAACGCACCAGCCGGTCGAGGCTGTCTACGCTCACACGCACCGATTCACACGCCGGCGGCGACTTAAAAAACGTCGATGGTGAAGACTTATGTTCGCCTTCCGCGGCTCCGTGCCTAATCTCCTGTTGATCGTGATGTTGCAATTGGTCGGGGCCGACCCGTGCCGCATTCGATTCGTACATCGAATCTGCCATCGAATTCAGCCAGTGCGCCATTTGTTGCCGTGCCGCGTCGTCAAGCGCCCGCTCGTTCGCTCGCACATCTCGAAATAACTCCTCCAAGCCCCGTGCCGCAACCTCCAACGATGGCAGACCGACGGCTGATGCGGCCCCGGCAAGCGAATG
>DASZZA010000402.1:0-5684 GCA_035545135.1 Lacipirellulaceae bacterium
CCAAATGCCGAACGGGCTAATCCCGACCAGCACCCACGGCTTCAGTTTCTTCACTTCCGTGTACATCCGCTCGATCAAATGATTGACATTCTGCCGCCGCCAGTCGGCCCGATCCAGCTTCACCCCGGCCGCGACTGCCCGCCTGTACGTCTCATCATCCGGAAATGGAATAGTCTTTCCCGACTTGTCCTTCTCCTGATACGGATAGAAGTAGTCGTCGATGTGCACGCCATCGACATCGTACCGCTTCACCACGTCCGTAAGCACGGCAACGAACGCATCTTCCGACGCCGGGTCGCCGGGGTCGAACCACTTGTACTGGCCGTACGTGCGCACGATATCGGGGCGTGCCACACTCGCATGGTTCGCCGCGGGCTCACTCTTCGCCACCGGTGTGTGAACCCGGTACGGATTAAACCACGCGTGCAGCTGCAAGCCACGCCGATGCGCCTCTTCAACGGCAAACTTCAAAGGATCGTAATACGGCTTCGGCGCCTCGCCCATCCGCCCCGTGAGAAACTCCGACCACGGCTCGAACTTCGAATCGTACAGTGCATCGGCCTGCGTCCGCACTTGAAAGATCACCCCGTTGAGATTGAGCTCCAGGCACTTGTCGAATATCGCGATCAACTCGCGCTTCTGCACGTCCGCAGGCAATCCCGGCTTCGACGGCCAATCGATATTCCCCACCGTTGCCACCCACGCGCCGCGGAACTCCCGCGCCACAGGCGGCGGCCCGGTTGGGTCCATGCGCTCCGGTTCCGCTCCGCAAGCGGTCGATAGCACGAACAGAAACACAGCCAAACACGAAACAAACCGTGCGGCGGTTGCTGCCGAAGAAAGGTGATAGAAATGCATACTTTGCTCTCAAGCAGTAAACGCAGATGAGCGTTGCGGGACCTCAGCTGTGCCCCACGGAGAAGCGCCCAGATGCCGAACGACTCGCCTCCCAGTCTAATGTATCTGGTACCGCAATTGCACACGTACGTGCGCAGCGCGCTAACGTTATTGCGCACTCGCACGACGCCAACCGTTCATACGTCCATCGAAGCGCGGTGTCGCGCAAGATTCATGCACGGCCCAATAAATATGAACCAGCAACGACGGACGCGGACAACGATTACAGCGGTCGCACGACGCTTACGCTGCGCCAATAATCGAACAGCGTCTCGACCGAGTTCACTCCGCCGCCCATCCCCGACTTGCCGATGCCGCCGTAGGGCACGCCGTGCGGGAACAGATTGTGGGCGTTGATCCAAGAATTGCCGGCCCGCATCTGTTCGGCGATCCGGGCGCAGCGCCCCAGATCCGTCGACCACACGCTATTGGCCAGGCCATAGTCGGTCGAGTTCACCATCTTGAGTGCTTCGTCTTCGCTCTCGAACTTCGCGAGATAGGCGACGGGACCGAAAATCTCTTCGCGAGCCGCCACGTTTTCGAGGCTGCCTTCCATCAGTGCCGGTTTCACATAATGGCCGGTCTTGCCAGGCACCTCAGCCGGTCCACCTTCCACGATGAGGCGAGCGCCTTCCCTCACACCTCGTTCCAAGTAGCTGAGTACGCGCTTTCGCTGCTTCTCGTTGACCACTGGGCCCATCTGGGTCGTGCCGTCCAGTTGGTAGCCGACGTGCACCTGCTTCAGGCGCTTCGCGCACTCGTCGACGAACTTGTCGTAGATGCGGCGATGTACGAGCCAGCGCGTCGCATCGCAGCATACCTGGCCCGTGTGAAACGTGATCGCGCCGACAAGCCTCGCCGCCGTGTCGGCAATATCGACATCGTCGAACACAACTGCCGCACCTTTGCCGCCAAGCTCCAGCTTGACGGGCGTCAGATTACGTCCGCACGCTTCGGCCACCAGTCGCCCCACCTCGGGCGAGCCGGTGAAGCTCATCCGCCGCAAGCCCGGGTGTCGCGACACGGAAGCTCCTGTGGTTTCGCCGTAGCCGGTAACGACGTTAATCACGCCATCCGGGATGCCGATGTCCTTCGCCACGCGACCCAAGTAGATGGCCGATAGCGGCGTGTCCTCGGCGGGCTTGATTACCACCGTATTTCCGGCGGCCAGCGCCGGCGAAATTCCCCACCCGATCAATAGAAACGGGAAGTTCCATGGAAAGATAAACCCGCAAGGTCCCCATGGATGGCGCATCGTCCATGCTTCGTGGCCTTTCACGGCCAGCGTGTTTCGCCGGCTGATGTGCTGGGCCACATCGGCAAAGTAGCGGATCGTGGCGACAAAGTTGGCCACGTCGCCCTGGGCCTGTGCCTCGATCTTGCCGGCATCGAGCGCCTCGATTTGCGCGATGATGTTGAGCCGACGCTCCACTTCATCGGCCAGCCGGTGGAGCAGAGCGCCGCGTTCGTTCGGCGGCATCGTGGCCCAGCCCGACGTATCGAACGCCCGCTGCGCCGCGGCAACGGCGGCGTCGACGTCCCGTTCGCTAAAATGAGGAACCGTGGCCAATTTTTCGCCAGAACCCGGATCGTGCGTTTCAAACGTGTCGCCGTTGCTCGCCGCCACTTGCTTGCCGCCCACCCAGGGGCGTTGCAATTCGCTGTCGAGGAATTTTCCAACTTCGGGAAGAACGTCTACCGTCGCCGTAGCCATGATTCGCCTCGTAGAATGGACGCAATGGGACCGAACCGTACAGCCACCCGAAATTTATCACAACCAGGGTGGCACGCCCAGAGGCTTCGCAACCGAGCTAGTTACGCCACCGCACGCTCGCCCAACATGCCCTTCGCGAAGACTCGCGACGTGCCACCCAACTGGAACAATAGCCCAGAAATACCAACAACATAGAAAAGCAAAACCGATGAGCCTCGATAGTCCGTCCATTGTCGTCGTCGATGGTCATTGTTTGAATCCTGGTGATCTGAGCTGGCAACGGCTCGACGCGCTGGGTCGGTGTACCTTCCACGACCGAACTGCTCGGGAGCAGCTTGCCGAGCGCATCCGCAACACTGATATCGTGCTCACCAACAAAGTTGTTCTTTCTCGCGATTTGATTAGCGAGCTCCCGCAGTTGAAATACATCGGCGTCACGGCCACCGGTTACAACATCGTGGATATCCGGGCCGCACGCGAGCGAGGGATTGTAGTCACGAACGTGCCGACGTACGGCACCACGTCCGTCGCGCAGATGGTCTTTGCTCACCTCCTCAATTTAACGCAACACGTGGCTGAGCATGCTCAGGCCGTGCGGGACGGTCGCTGGGCATCGTCGCCCGACTTCTGCTTTTGGGACTTCCCGCTGCTCGAGTTGGACGGAATGACAATGGGCATCATCGGTTTCGGCCAGATCGGCCAAGCCACGGCACGATTGGCCAATGCGTTCGGCATGCGCGTACTGGTGTACAGTAGGTCTCGGATCGCTGAGTCGCACGGCGTCCACGCGGCCAGTCTGGAAACCGTGTTTCGGGAAAGCGATGTCGTTAGCCTGCACTGTCCGCTCGTGCCCGAAACGGCACGTATGGTCAGCCGCGACCGACTCGCGCTGATGAAACCGACGGCACTGTTGATCAACACGAGTCGCGGCGGCTTGGTCGACGAAGCGGCCCTGGCCGAGGCGCTCAACGCCGGCCGGCTGGCCGGTGCGGGGCTCGACGTGCTGGATGTGGAGCCTCCGTCCGAAAGCAATCCGCTTTATAGGGCCAAGAATTGTTACATTACACCCCACAATGCCTGGGCAACCCGATCGTCGCGACAGCGATTGCTCGATGCAGCGGTCGATAATGTGGCGGCTTTCCTCCGGGGCGAGGCGCGAAACGTGGTGAACATGGAGAACGCCTCATAAAAATCGTTGACTGCCGGATGTTACTTGCAGGTAGGCGTGGTAAGCTAAAGGTTCGGAACAATTATGTGGACGCGAGTTCATCGCGGGGCAGACATTCTTGTCTGCCGGCAGACAAGAATGTCTGCCCCACTTGTGAGGGCCACCGATCGTGACCGAAAAACCGCGCGCATCGATCGACTTGGCCGGCATTAGTCGGCGGATCATTGCCAATGTCGAGCAGGTGGTCGTCGGCAAGCGGCAACAGATCATTAAGGTCCTCGTCGCCTGGTATTGTGAAGGGCACGTGCTGTTGGAGGACGTGCCAGGCGTCGCGAAAACGATCCTGGCCCGCGCATTCGCCCGCACCCTCAATTGCACGTTCAGGCGCATCCAATGTACGCCCGACCTGTTGCCGACAGATGTGACGGGCGGGGCAATCTTCAACCAGAAGACAAGCGAGTTTGAATTCCGACCAGGTCCTATCTTCGCGCAAGTGGTCCTGGCGGATGAGATCAACCGCGCCACGCCCCGAACGCAGGCAGCGCTGCTCGAAGCGATGGCCGAAAGCTCAGTGACGATCGACGGCGTAGGTCATGCGCTCAAGCCGCCCTTCCTATTGATCGGTACTCAGAATCCGATTGATCACGAAGGCACGTTTCCGCTGCCCGAAGCGCAGCTCGATCGGTTCCTGATGAAGCTCTCGCTCGGCTATCCGACTCTGGAAGAAGAGTCGCAGATGCTCGAAATGCTCAAGCGCGAACACCCGCTGGACAAATTGCAACCCGTTATCTCGGCCGAGGACCTGGCAATTTGCCAGCGGGCGGTGCGAACGGTGCACGTGGATCCGAAAATCCGCAACTACATTACCCAGATCGTCCACGCGACGCGGAAGCATCACGACGTGCGCATGGGCGGCAGTCCGCGGGCATCGATCGCGCTTTATCGCACGTCGCAGGCGGTAGCGGCGATTCGCGGCCGGAACTATGTCGAGCCGGACGATGTGAAGCATATCGCGCCGTCGGTGCTTACGCACCGCATGATCCTGCGACCCGAAGCCCGGTTGCAGAACGTGAGTGCCGAGGAGTTAATCGTCGACATATTGGATGAAACACCGGTACCGGTGCTCGAAGGCCGGTCGGCGCCGACCGCAGTGCGCGAAGCCTGAAACTGTCGAAAAGCAATGCGTTGGCTAATTGGAGCAGTGGCGTTACTGATCGTAGCGATCACGCTACAGCTCGGCTTGTTCGCCTATGCGATGTACACGCTCGTGGGCGTGATCGTCGCCAGCCGTGTGCTCGTGAATGGCTGGTCGGGGACTCTTACCGCTCTTCGCGAGATGAGCCGGGACCGGATCGAGATCGGCGACACGTCGGCCGTCGTCATCGTCGTTGAAAACCGGCACTGGTTGCCGATCCCGTGGATGCTCGTCGAGGATTTGTTACCGCGGCGGGCCATCATCCACTCTCCGCCCAATTTACAAGTGACCGGCCGTCGGCTGCAGCTCGTGTCGTTTCGCGGGCGAGCCCGGCGCACCATTACCTACCAGCTGAAGGCCAACTGCCGCGGCTACTACCAACTTGGTCCGCTGGTGGCGGAGACGGGCGACGTGTTCGGATTGTTTCGCCGTTATCGCGTGCTGAGCGAACCAAGTTTTCTGCTGGTCGTTCCCGAAGTCATTCCGCTGGAGGGATTCGACATTGCATCGAGGCGGCCTATTGGTGAAGTGCGAATGAGTCACCGGCTATTTGAAGACCCGACGCGAATCGCCGGGGTGAGAGCGTATCAGGCTGGCGATTCGTTGAACCGCGTGCACTGGCGGGCGACGGCGCGGACGGGCGAATTGCAATGCAAAGTGTACGAGCCATCGACTGTGGCAGGGGCCACGCTTTTGATCGACTTCCACGA
>DASZZA010000403.1:0-4928 GCA_035545135.1 Lacipirellulaceae bacterium
CGTGAATGACGTCGCGCCCAAATATGAGGGGAATTCCCAGGCGGCTTTCACCAACGGCGACCCTTTGCAGCTTGTTGATCGTCGTTGGGTCGACTTCGTTCAAAAGCGAACCGATTTCCCCCCGGCGAATTCGATCGACAAACTCTTTCGCCGCTTCATCCGATGAATTACCGGCAAGGTTGGCAACCGTATCGGATTGTTCTAGTTGACCGATTTTTTCGGCAAGCGTCATTTTTCGAAGCAACGCCTCTACTCGTTCGTCAATCTCACCGGCGCGCCCCGGCGCCACACTCGCTTTTATGGCGGGCGATGGCGGCGCTTCTGACCAAGCTACTCCGCCGATGCTCGGCGACGTCGCAACCCCTGCTAAAAAAATCCGGAGAATATACCTCGTTAGCCAACTCATAGATGGAACTCACTCTCGAAATGCGCAAATTGTTCGGTAGAAGCTCGAGCTAATCATACGACGGTGGCTGCTAAACCGGATTCGACACGGCGAGCACGTAATTCGTCTTCAATTCGCTTCAGCATTACATCATCAAGTCGATAACCCAAAAGCACACCGACTGCAATCATGAGCACGGCAGCGGGAAAAACGCTAACCATCAACCGGATTGCCAGTGTGAACGACGTTGATATCGGGACAGTTGCCGAGTACTGAAACCGCTCGAGCAACTCGCCATTTAACCACGCGCCCACTCCGAGGCCCAGTTTGAGTCCAAAGATGATGGAGGCAAATGCCAGACCAGTTGAACGACGATAGGTGGTCCACTCGGAATAGTCTGCGACATCGGCCATCATCGACCAGAGGATCGGAATAGTTGGACCAAAGATCAGTTGCAATAATACCTGCAACGCGAGCATCTCAGGGAACGCATCTGATGGAACGAGTGCGAAAGCGGCCAGCAAGATTGAAGACAGAAACAGGCATACTCGAAAGGTGGTCTTCTTCCCAAACTGAATGACGAGTGAAATGTTTCATCCACAGTGAGACATTTCGGGGCTCTGGTTAGCAATGCTCTCCGTCGATTCAAGCGGCAGCGTCGGCTGCCTGAGTTTCAAGTTTTTCTCGCGCCTGCGGTACCGGGCTTCGGTCATTTTTCGGCGCCGCGCTTCGTGCAGCGCGGCCGGGTTGCCCCGGTAGTAATCCATCGGTCGAAGGTATCCCAAGGCTGAATGCAATCGCTCCGTGTTGTACCACTCGATGATCCGCGCGATCACGCTGCGCGCTTGCAGCAGGTCCGTCAGCTCCTCTCCCTCCAAGGCTTCGCGCAGTGTCCGATTCGAGCGCTCGACTACGCCGTTCTCCTCGGGACAGTGAGGCTTAATCCGGCTATGGTGCAAGCCATGCTCGTCCAGCACGCCGCGGAACTCCCGCGAGATATAGCAGCTCCCATTGTCGCTCCGCAGCCGCGGCATCCCCTTCGTGGGAATCTCGCCTCCTCTCTCTCTGAGCAGTTTTTCGATTGCTCCTTGCGCCTCGATGCTCACCGTCATGCCATCCATGCTCGATACCAACGCGTGATGCACGATCAGCCGCGAATACTCATCCAGGAAGTTCACCAGGTAATATGTCCGGCCCCCGATCACGACGTACATTAGGTCCGTCGCCCAGATCTCGTCCGCGCGCCGCGCTTTCTCCTCATCCTCCCTGGTCCGCTTGGTTCGTCTTCTCCAGGGACACACCAAATTCTCACCCTTCAAAATCCGGTACACCGTCGATGGACTCAAGCAGGCGACTCCCTCGTCCACCATCCGCCAAGCCAGCTCGCGATGGCGAATCCCCGGGTGTTTTAAGGCATAGGCCAGCACCGCGCGCTTCTCCTCGTCCGTGGCTTCATAGGCTTGTACTGGTCGCATCGGCTCCGGCGGAAGCGCCTTCGCTTGCCGCGCCACCTTTCGCCAGCGATAGTAGCTCGCTGGCGAGAGCCCCAACTGTTTCAATGTTCGCGTAACCGGCCAGCCGCTGCGCCGACGCGTCTGTTGGACCACCGCATGCACCTGGTGCTGCAACTCCCGCGGAAGCTGCCCGTGGTCCTCTAATCCGAGAGCCCTTTTTTTAGGTCCAGGTTCTCGGCCGTGATCTCCGCGATCACGTCCTTCGCTCGACGCAGCTCCAACTCCAGACGTTGTTCCTTGGCGGACGGCTGACTCGATCGGCCGTTCTCAAATACCTTCGCCGCCGACCCCATCAACTGCTTCTTCCAGAGATAGTACTGCGTCGGGTTGATCCCTTCCCGGCGGCATAGCTCGCTGATCTCCACCGAGCCGTCCAGTCCCGTCACCACCACCCGCAGCTTCTCGCTCGCCGTCCAACGGCGACGCTTCTTCTTTTCGCTCATGCACTCCTCCTTCCCTCCTGGAACTCCAGGATTCTACTGGTCAGAGGAGAGCTTCGCTAACTTGTCAAATGTCTCAGTTGGGCTGATACACTACAGGGATTCGTCGCGTGTGGTTAATAGCCAATATCACGCGATAGCACTTGCATGATGTTGGTAAGCAAGGAAGTACCTCGGCTTGCTGCCTGGGTGTCGCTTCAGCGTGCGCGCCTTGCTGATGCGCGCAAGTCTTTGGACGTCGCGAGAGCGATCGCCCGCCCCTCTGTGCCGACCGCACAATAGAAGTGGTACACCACACCATCGTGCTTTAGCACCCACGGCTTGTGCGCAAAAGTCTTGTCCCAAGATTTGGATGGCGAAACCAGATCCGGTCCTGACCACTTGGTCCAATGTACGAGGTCATACGAACATGCAAACGTATCGAATGCCCCATGCTTCCATCCCGCGCCAAAATAAAACATGACCCACGTACGACGAATTCGGACGACCTGGGGATCGCCGGATATCCCCCGGCCGTTGTCGATCACCGGTGCCATTCCATACCGCGACCAATGCAGCATGTCGCGCGAAACCGCCATGCCGATCCGCTCCACCCACGGGCCAGACTGCTTGGCGTTGTAGAACATAATAAATGGATAGCCTAGCGAGAGCGATTTATCCCAAATGATATGGCTCTTGTAGAGGGTGGCTCGCTCGAAGGGGCGGGCATCCGGCTGGTCGGGGGCAAGCACTGGATTCTCCTCCAGGCGGTGCCAGGCGATCGCCCGATCGGGAGAATTGCTCCAGGCCAGACCAATGGCGAGCGGATCTGGCTCGTAGCCGGTCTTGGCCCCGCCGAGATACGAGAGCCAGTATTTGCCACAATAGCATTGCAATTCGCCGCTGCCGCCCCACGTGAAATCAGCCAGCGCCACGCCACCGGCTGCCTGGCGAGCGTCCCAACCAGAACCCACAAACGGAAGTATCCTGCCCAGTTGTTTCCATTCAAGTAAGTCATCGCTTTGCGCCAAAAACGTTTCGTATCCGGAACGGTTCTTCGTACCAACAAAAACCATGTACCATTTATCCCCGAAACGAAATACGTTGGGGCAATCGATGCTCTCACCTTTCTGTGGGCGAATCACGATACCGTATTTAAACGGGGTCTTTATTTCCGCATAGATGCGCCGCATTTCCGATGGAGAGATTACGACTGCCGGCGTGGCGTGCGAAAACGGTATGACGTGGGGACGCGGCGCTTTAGAAGAAGAGGGCGACTGCGCACCCGACGTTAGCCCCGTCAGGAACCAAGCAATCAACAGCATCGCCACGCGCGTCGGTGCGATCGGCCGGCTTGGAAAGATCATGGCAATCGAGAGCGGTTTACGCGCCCGAACTGTTCAATAGTTGGTTGATGTTTTCTTTTTACCGCCAACTTGCGGGCCGAGCAATTACCGTCTCAATGCGACGCACCTTGGATGTCTTGATTCGAGCGATCCGACCCGGGTGAGCTCGCTTGCGATTTGACGAAACAGCTCAAAAATTGATACTGTCGAGTTGTGTGTGGGTACAAACGATTGCTTTGCTTCGCAGCCATCATGCCGAAATCAGTCTTCCAAACTCTCCGAATAGGTTCAGTCACGCTACTGATTCTCTTAATGCGTGTCGGCCCGACGTTTGCGATCGATACGCGACACCACGGCTCCGACTCACCTGCCGACGCGGCCATCATTTCCAGCGAGTACATTTTCACCAGCGCTCCCTTTAAACAATGTCATGCATCGACGATCGCCGAAACGCCGAAGGGGCTCGTCGCCGCGTGGTTCGGCGGAACAAGGGAGAAGAACCCCGATGTGTGCATTTGGGTTTCGCGTCAAGTAAGCGATCGATGGACCGCCCCCGTTGAAGTGGCCAACGGTGTGCAGTCGCCCACGCTTCGGTATCCAACGTGGAATCCCGTGCTATTCCAGCCGAAGGGAGGACCCCTGTTGCTCTTTTACAAAGTCGGGCCGTCGCCACCTAAGTGGTGGGGAATGCTAATGAAGTCGGCCGACTGCGGCACGACCTGGTCGTCGCCCCAAAAGTTGCCGAGCGGCAACATTGGCCCAGTGAAGAACAAACCGGTACAGCTCCCTGACGGAACGCTTGTCTGCCCGTCGAGTACCGAGGACCACGGCTGGCGGCTGCATTTGGAGACATCACCCGATCTGGGCCTAACGTGGTCGCGGTCGCCACCTCTCAACGATGGCATAAAAAAGGGAGCGATCCAGCCGAGCATTCTCTTTCACTCCGATGGTTCGTGGCAGATTGTGGCTCGCGATCGGCGTAGAAAGGGCTTCATCTGGACCGCGTCGTCCGTGGACGGCGGCAAAACCTGGTCGCAGTTAAAATCCACGCAGCTTCCTAATCCGAGTTCGGGAATCGACGCTGTCACACTAGCCGATGGCCGACAGCTACTCGTGTATAACCACTCTCGGCGTCTCCGCGAAGATTCCGATATTGGGCAGTCTCGTTCGGTGCTCAACGTTGCAGTCAGCAGTGACGGAAAGCATTGGCAGGCCGCTCTGGTGCTGGAGGATTCGCCTGGCGAATACTCCTATCCGGCGGTCA
>DASZZA010000404.1:0-7299 GCA_035545135.1 Lacipirellulaceae bacterium
GCGCTTCGGCGGCCGGTAGCACGGCATACCGCTGCACGCTTCCGTCAATCTTGCTGTGAAACGTCCGGACGTGAATCTCGTGCGGACCGACGCGCTTGAGTGTAACGTCCGCTTCGGCGACGGTTGTTGACGTCGCCGAACGCGAGCCCTCTCCCTTTGGGAGAGGGTTGGATGAGGGTGACTTGGACTGTGAGGAGTCGCCGCCAATCCGGCCCTCTTCCGCGGGGAGAAGGTGAGCTTCTAATCGAATATGGAAGTACGCCTCATCGTCCGACTCGTCGCCCGTGGCAGGAATCTGGAACGGAACTTTGCAAATGGAGAGGGGCGCGATCGGAGCAATCGGCGTCGGGCGCGCCTCGCCCTTTTTGGGCTGGCACTCAATTCTGGCGTCGTCGATCCAATCGCGCGTGGCATTGATAATGGGCACGGCAGCCCACACCCAGCCGGGCTTCTTCTCGCCGCGGACAAGCGTGGGAAGCGTGCGGTCTTTATCGCCGAAGAACACTGCCGCTGGCGGCGCGGTAATCCGCGCGGACAGCTTGCCGGCGCCCAAGTGGAACAGCAGCGTGTTCTTGCCTTTCTTGACGAGCACCGGGAGCCGCAGCCAACCAAGGCTGTACGTGTCGCCCGCGTGCGGTTCGCCATTGACGTAGACCATGGCGTTGCCGGTGGCCTCCAGCAACATGACGCGCTCGGCGGACGACTCGAACGTGGTGAACGCATAGCCACCGCGGAGTTTTTGGGTGTCGAGCGTGCCGTCGTCGCCGGCCTTTACGGCCGACCACATGCTCAGCTTGCCGTCGGGCGTTTTGACGGTCTGGCCTGCGGTGGGATCTTTCCAAGTGCCCAGCACGATCTGCTCTTCCACCGCATCGCGCTGCAGCGGCTGCCGGCCGTACTGGCCTACCGCCGGCACAACCAGGTAATCGGTCGGAACGATGGTGCGCGATAAATTGGCCGCGGGAGCGGCCGCGGGTTTCTTCGGCTCCTCGGCGAAGCTGGCTAGTGAGTTGCCGATTGTCGCCAGCGCGACGACGAGTAAATAAACAGCAGCACGCAAGAAGCTCGGTTTCATGCCGCCGATTGTAGACCTACCCGCGGAGCAACAAAAGGCATCGCGTTCGCGACGTGCCGCTGCCCGTCCATCGGCCGATTGGAATGGGGCAAGACCGGAAGAAAGAAGCACACTTGGAGAAGGTTAGAACGTGTTTTGCATTACTCCCTCTCCCCGTGGGAGAGGGTTGGGGTGAGGGCGAATTGCGAAAACCAAGGCACCCTCACCCTGCCCTCTCCCGGAGGTAGAGGGTTCCAATGCCAAATTCTGCACTTTCCAAAACACGTTCTTAGACGGACAAAATGCAATGGTGAAGCGTTGGTTTGTCCTCCCGACCCCATGCTCCACGCTCCTCAGTCCTCAGTGCCCCCGGCAAGACTCGCACTTGCGACACGCGGTTTAGGAAACCGCTGCTCTATCCCCTGAGCTACGAGGGCGGATGAGCTTATTCTAGCAATCCGGACGGGCGCGCGGAGAGGCCGCGGATTTGGCTTGATGCTACGGCCGAGGGTGTTGCGGCATGGAGCGTGGACTCACGGCACGGTTGTCGCTCGAGAAACACGGCTGGACAAGCCGGCCGTGGCGACCGGCGCGGGTTGCGGTTGTTCCGGCTGACGTTGCTTTCGGCGCAAGGCGAAACTCACGATGCCAGGATTTCGGGAATCACGTTGCCGCCGTCGACGCTGGTGAGCCGCGTGTCGAGTCCTTGGAACTTTACGGTAAACGACTCCGATTCGATACCGAGCCGGTTCAGCATCGTGGCGTGCAGATCGTGGATGGTTTGCACTTTGTCGATTGCCGCATAACCGAGGTCGTCGGAGGCGCCATGGACCATGCCGCCGCGGACGCCTGCGCCGGCCAGCCACACGGACATGGCTTTATTGTGATGGTCGCGGCCGCTGCCGCCCTGCGACATCGGCGTGCGGGCAAATTCGCCCGCCCACACGATCAGCGTTTCGTCTAACATGCCGCGCTGTTTGAGGTCGACGATGAGCGCCATGCACGCACGATCGATTTCCTGGGCCTTGGATGCGATGCCCTGTTTGACGTCCGAGTGGTGATCCCAATCTTTGTGATAGAGCTGAATGAAGCGGACGCCTCGTTCGGCCAATCGGCGGGCGAGCAAGCAGTTGCTGGCGAATGATCCGTCGCCCGGTTGGCAACCATACAACTCGAGCGTCTTTGGGCCTTCGTCGGAAAGATCCATGAGCTCCGGCACGCTGGCCTGCATTTGAAAGGCCATTTCGTACTGAGCAATTCGCGTGGTGATTTCCGGATCGTCGACAATCGACTTGTGCTCGCGATTAAGTGCATTGATCGTCGCGATATCGGAGCCTTGCTGCCCGCGCGAAACGCCGCCTGGATTGCTGAGGTACAAAACCGGATCGCCGCTGCTGCGGAGCTCGACGCCTTGATACCGGCTTGGCAGGAAGCCGCTGCTCCACTGCCGCGCGGCGATGGGCTGATTCTGGCCGCCCTTGCCCAACGAGATGAGCACTACGAAGCCAGGCAGATCGGCCCCTTCGCTGCCCAGGCCGTACGTGACCCACGAGCCCATGCTGGGTTTGCCCACGATTTGCGATCCCGTGTTCATGAACATGTGGGCTGGATCGTGATTGATGGCTTCGGTGGTCATCGAGCGAATCAGGCAAATGTCGTCGATCACCGAGCCGATGTGTGGGAACAATGCGCAGATCTCGGTTTGGTTGGCCCCGAACTTGGCGAACGGGTGCTGCGGCGCGAAGCAGATCAGCTTTTGGCCTTGCAACTGGGCGAGCATCTGTCCTTTGGTCAAACTTTCGGGCATCGGCTGGCCATCGAGCTCGGCGAGCTTCGGTTTCCAATCGAATGTCTCCAGGTGCGATGGCCCGCCGGCCATTGCCAGCCAGATCACACGCTTGGCTCGTTGTGGCAACGGCGAGGGATTCAGCACGCCTTTCATGGGCTTAGCCGTGGAGGTTGCCCACGATTTCCCGGCCAGCAAGCTGGCGAGCGCCACCGCCCCCAAACCTTGTGTGCTGCGTCCCAGAAAAGCGCGCCGGGTGAGTTGTTGAGCTTGAAATTGTTGTAGCTCGGATCGAATATCCATGGCTTCGCCCTCGCGGTTTTTATGACCGAGTGATCGTTTCGTGCAAATTCAATAGCACACGCGCAACATGCGTCCACGCGGCCAACACCTTCTTGTCAAGTTGAGGCGGCACGGGCGCGAAACCGGTCTTTAGCAGAGCGTTTGCGGCGGCAGCATTTGTGCTGTACTCCTTCAACCGGCTGTCAACGAGGTTGCGCATCGTTTGCAGTTCGGCCGCGGTCGGATCGCGTTGCAGCGCGTGTTCCCATGCCCAAATGATACGCTCGTCGGTCGAGCCATCGCACTCGAGCAGAATTCGAGCCGCAAACGCCCGCGCGGCCTCGACGTAAGTTGGATCATTGAGCAACACCAGCGCTTGTTGTGGAATGTTCGACCGTGTCCGTTCGGCGGTGCATGCCTCGCGACTCGGCGCATCGAACGCCAAGAGCGAGGGATGTGGGAAGGAGCGCTGCCGCCAAACATAGATGCCGCGCCGATATTCGGGCTCACCGGTATCTGCCACGTATTCACGTGGCGGGAAATTCAAATTGTCCCAGTATCCCTTCGGCTGATAGGGTTTCACACTTCGCCCGCCGATTTTCGGAGATAGAAGCCCCGCGATATCGAGCGCGTTATCGCGCACCAATTCGGCATCCAATCGGAAGCAACTTTGCCGGGCGTCGTACCGGTTGGCGGGATCCGCCGCCGCCAATTGCGGCGTCGACGTGGAGACTTGGCGGTATGTCTGGCTGGTAACGATTAAGCGCACCATGTGTTTCATGTCCCAGCCGCTGTCCATGAATTCGCACGCGAGCCAATCCAACAATTCCGGATTGACGGGCGGTTCCCCCTGTGCCCCGAGGTCGTCGAGTACGCGGCTGATGCCGACGCCGAAGAACTGCTGCCATAGGCGGTTCATCACCGTTCGGGCAGTGAGAGGGTTTTGACGCGAGACGAGCCAATTCGCCAGATCCAATCGCGTTAGCTCGCGGCCTTTGATCGCGGGGTGCGGTAAGAAATGCGGGAACGCGGGGTGGACCACGGGACCGCTCTCATCCATAAAGTTGCCCCGCGGCAAGATCCGCACGACGCGCTCGTGCTGAGCGTGGATCGATACCAGCACCTTCGGCAGCGAAGCGTAGTAATCGTTCCGCGCCTTTTGTGCCTTGGCGAATGCTTCGTGCTCCGCGGCAGCGACGTTCGTCGCGTTGCGGCGGAAAAATCTCTGCAGCGTCTGATGATCTCCCGGCTTGCGCCGGGCCGCATCGGTTCTTGCAATTTGTAGCACACGCTCCGCCGCTTTTTTGTCGCCGTCCGAGGCCTTTGACTGCGGCGCGAGCTGCGGCAGGATCAGTTTTTGGCTCGCGACCTCGGATTCCCATTTTTTCTGAGCCGCATCGAGCGCCTTCGTCGCCGCAGCCAACTGCGCATCGAGTTCCGCAAGATGCCGCTTCTGCTGCGGCGTGAACACCGTCATGCCTTCTTCCCGCGGTCCAAGAATTGGCTCTTTGATATCCGCGAAGAATGCCCCCAAGGAATAAAAATCGCGCGACGTAAGGGGATCGTATTTGTGGTCGTGACACTGCGCGCATCCCGTGGTCAGGCCGAGCCACACGGCCCCGATCGCACGAACGCGATCCGTCAACATACGGGCTTCGTAATCTTTTGGCTGCGCGCCGCCTTCTTCCGTCGACAGCAACAGTCGATTGTACGCTGATCCAACACGCGTCTCCTGGTTTGCTTCGGGCAGCAAATCGCCGGCCAACTGTTCGCGCGTGAACCGGTCGAACCGCTTGTTGTCGTTGAACGACTTAATCACCCAATCGCGGTATGGCCACACGTTCATCGGATTATCGCTGTGGTAACCGATGGTGTCCGCAAACCGCACGACATCCAGCCAAGGAAGGGCCATGCGTTCACCGTAGTGCGGGTTTTTCATCAAGCGGTCGACCAGGTTTTCATAAGCATCGGGCTCGCGATCGTTCACAAACGACGTCACTTCCTGTGGCGTTGGCGGCAATCCGAGCAGGTCGAAATACAATCGGCGGATGAGCGGACGACGATCGGCTTCCGGCGAAGGATGCAGCCCGATTTGCGCCAACCGCTCGCGGACCAGAAAATCAATTGCATTCTGACCCGCTGGAACCTGGGGTTTTACCGGCGGTTCGAACGACCAATGCTTTTGATATTTGGCCCCTTGGGCGATCCACAGCTTAAGCACCTCCTTCTGCCGTTCGGTGAGCGACTTGTGCGAATCGGGCGGCGGCATCCGTTCATCGGGGTCGGTCGAAAAGATGCGACGCACAACTTCGCTCTTGTCCGGCTTGCCCGGCACAATGGGCGTTTCACCCGAATCCGCCGCTTTCGTCGCCACGTCCCGAACGTCCAATCGCATGTTCGCCTGGCGAGCATTTTTATCGGGTCCGTGACAATGGAAGCAGTCGTCGGAAAGAATCGGCTGCACGTCGCGATTGAATTCGATCGTTTTCGGCAGCGGCCTGTCCGCAGCCCGCACGACAATGGCGCCGACGGCGACAATCGGCAAACAACCGAAGAAAAACGATCTAGCGATCGAGCGATTCATCGGAGATTTAAAAGGTTGGACTTTTTGGTGCGACGCTGCGTCGAGCACCGGCGGGGAGGCCCTCGGGCCTTCGTTTAGAATACCCATAAACGCAGTGCGTGTCTTGGGCCTTGATTTAGCCGCCCAAGCGTCACTGGCAGCCCTCACCGACCTCAATGATGCGATCCTGCACGATATTGGTCAGCATAGGCCAAATTTCAACTTCCGCGGCTAATTTGTCGTCAGAGTGTCGTTGCGGTAAACTCAGTGCGTAGGGTTTAGCGCCGCCATAGCTGACGGTCGCTGCTTTGTCGCGAAATCGTTATCTTGTTCGAGTCCGTCCTCCGCTACTTTCGCCCGCTTGCCATGGGTAGCCATCTTCGCTGCGACCGGAGGCGGTGCAGATTGTCGAAGTTCTTCGTGCAACATGCGTTCCCCGTCGTCTCGCTTTGCACCTTAACTGCGGCCCATGCGGCTCCGACACAGGTGTCGGTCCAATCCCCAGACGCCCGCAATTGCATCGTCTTGAATCTCGGCGGCAAGGATCACGGTCAGCTTCGCTACACAATTTCGCGCGACGGCAAACTGGTTATCGGTCCCTCGCCGATCGGTCCTGTGCTTTCCAAGAGCGGCGCAATTGGCAGCGACGTACGAATTGCCAACGCAAAGAAGGACCAAATTGACGAGACATTCGACCTGCCGTGGGGAAAGACCGTCACCGTGGAAAACCGCTGTGCGCGTGCCAATGTTAATTTAATATCCGCCTCGGATGTACATTGGCGGGTCGAACTACGTGCGTATAACGACGGCGTCGCTTTCCGATATTGCCTGCTGCAACAGCCCGGTGCCGGCCCGTTTGAACTGATCGACGAAGAGACGCAATTCGACGTGGCGGGCGGCGCGTCAGCGCTGTTCGACACATTGCCAAGCTTCACCACCTCGCACGAAGCTCTTTACGAGCACAAGCCGCTAGCCGAGCTACCTGTCAAGAAACTCATGGACATGCCCGTTTTGCTCACCTGGCCGCACGGGCAGGCGGCGGCCATTACAGAAGCTCGGGTGCGTCACTTCGCAGGCGCATATTTAGAGCGTATCTCAATATGCCCCGGAGACGGGGCCAGTCCCATTTTTGCTCCGCGGACGCCGCAGAAATTGGGACAGCCCCCGGCATCTTGGGATAGGCTCTCAGAGCGACCGACTGCCGATTCGACGACCTTGCGATGCCGGCTTGCGCCATTACCAAAAAACAAGAAACTATGCGTCATTGGGAAGGCGCCTTTAGAAAGCCCGTGGCGCGTCGTCCTGCTGGCCGATGTGGCCGGTAAGTTATTGGAAAGCAATATCCTGCTATGTCTCAACGATCCTCCGCAAGGCGATTTCAGTTGGCTTCGTCCCGGCAAAACCACTTTCCATTGGTGGTACGGCGAATTCGAAGACGACTACAAATCGTCTAGCGAATCGGACGTCTATTTTCGCCGACACTGCAAGTACATCGATTTCTGCGCCAAAAACAACATTGCTTACCACGCGATTTCCGGCGATGGATACGCCTGGTACGTGCAATCCAAAGCCGACTATGGCTCCTACATGCCCGACGCCGATGTTCGTCGACCG